>CAZEAX010000022.1:0-21664 GCA_964510405.1 uncultured Streptomyces sp.
TACGGGCTCGGCATGGGCTGCGGCCAGCCGATCGTGACGATGCAGATGTTCAGCAATTCGGCGGCGGGCCGGTCGGGGGAGGCGCTGGGACTGCGCATGGCGGTCAACCATCTGACCCGCGTCGTCGGCCCGGTCATTTTCGGGTTCGTCGGCTCGGCGTTCGGGCTGCCGGCGGTCTTCTGGATCAACGGATTGATGCTGGGCGCCGGCGGGGCGCTCAGCCGTACGCAAGAAAGCGCTGGCACGAACCTGGAAAAATAGGTCTAATGTGAACGCCTTGCAAAAGGAGGAGCCATGTTCAAACACATATTGATGCCGACCGACGGGTCCGGTCATTCCGAACGCGCGATCGAGCGCGGTATCGAGCTCGCCAAACTTTGCGGCGCCAGGGTGACGGGCATCCATGTCGTGCCGGATTACCGCATGACGATGGCGGAGGACAGTTCCTACGATCCGACCCTGCCGGGCAAGATGACCGAAGAGGCGCGCGCCCGCGCGGAGAGCTTTCTCGCGTTCGTGAAGAAGTCGGCGGACGCGCAGGGCGTGCAATGCGACACCGAGATCGCGACCAACTCGCAGCCGTTCGACGCGATCATCAACACCGCCAACGAGCGCCACTGCGATTTGATCGTCATGACGTCGCGCTCGCGCAAAGGACTCGTGTCGGTGCTGATGGGCAGCGAAGCCACGCGCGTACTGCACCGGGCTTCGATTCCCGTGCTGATATTCCGCGCGTTGATGAGCGCGGACCATCCCGACAAGAAGAAAGCCGCGACATCCAAATAGCGCGCGGCAGGTGCGCGACCGCATGAAAAGCCCGCGCCTGATCGCGTTGCTGATTTGTCTCGGGGCGTCGCCCGCACACGCTGCCGATCCCGCGAGCCCGCAGTTTGCCGAAGAAATCGCCAGGCAGGAAGCGATCTACAAGAGCCGCGGCGCCGAGGTGCCCGACGGGTATGTGATCAACCGTTCGCTCCTCTCCTATACGCAGGCCTTGTCCGAAGCGTTCGATCGCGCGCTCGGCATGCTGCGCCCGCACGAGCGCTGGCTCGACATCGGCGCGGGCAGGGGCCAGGCCATCCTCGATTACTACACGCCGAAATTCGACATGCTGCATTTCGAGGGCCGCGACGGGCGCGGCAGCAAGGCGCGGGCCATCGCGATGTCGATCGAAGACCGCCGCACGCCGGCGTGGCATGAGAAGGCGGCGACCCTCGCGCCCGATAAAATCCGGTATCTCGCGGGCCGGCGGCTGCGCGAGTACTCGCGCGAAGAACTCGGCAAATTCATGCTCATCACGGACGTGGTCGGCGGGTTCTCCTACACGACGAACCTGTCGCAATTCGTCGAGCAGGTGCTCGCGCTGCTCGACGTGAACGGCGACTTCTTCACGGTGCTGGCGGACGTGAATTCGCAGGACGGAGCGAACAAACCCTACTACGAAGGCTCGCCGTACCTGACTGCGATTGCCGGCGCCGACGGCGCCGAAGTGAAAGTGTGCTCGTGGCTGAAGAGCATTACCTGCGTGCAGGTGACTTGCGAGTTCCGGCCGAAATGGCAGCCGCCGATCGAAGCATTCCACGTGCACAAGGTGTGCAACGAGGTGTCGGTGCCGCCGCTTGCCCCGGTGCATTTCGAAGCGGGCACGCCGCCCGAGCGCGGATTCAAGCTCGCGAATTAAAAATTCCGGGGACGCCTTCAGTCGGGACGAATGCCCGCCGCTTTGATGACCTTGCCCCACTTGGCCATGTCGGCGCGCATGAAAGCGTCCAGTTCCGCGGACGTGCTCGCGACCGCTTCAACGCCATCGCCGGCAAGCTTGTCTTTCAGCGCGGGTGCGAGCAGGCCGCGTTGAATTTCCGCTTGCAGCCGTTCGACGATCGCGGCGGGCGTGCCGGCGGGCGCGATCAATCCGTGCCACGTGAGGACTTCGATGCCTTTCCAGCCGGCTTCCTCCATCGTGGGCAGATCCGGCGCGAGCGACGAGCGCTGCGGGCTCGCGACCGCGAGCATGCGCATTCTGCCCGCTTCGCGATACGGCAACGCGGTGCGCAACACGTCGAACATGAGATCGGTGTGTCCGCCCAGGAGATCGATGCGCGACGGCGCCGCGCCCTTGTACGGAATATGCACGAGATCGATTTTCGCCGTGATCTTGAAGAGCTCCATCCCGAGGTGATTCGGGCTGCCGCTGCCGGACGAGCCGTAGCTCAGCTTGCCGGGCTGTTTCTTCGCGAGCGCCACCAGTTCGTTGACGGTGCGCGCCGGCACCGAGGGATGCACGACCAGCGCGTTGTACTGGCGCGCGAGCAGGGTTACCGGCGCAAAATCGCGGATCGCATCGTAAGCGAGCTTCGGATAGAGGTTCGGATTCACGGTGTGGGTGCCGTAGCACACGTACAAGACGTATCCGTCGGGCGGGGATTTCGCGACGTACTCGCCCGCGATGTTGCCGCCGACTCCGGGCCGCGGCTCGACCACGACCACCGCGTTCCACGCCTGCGTCAGCCGCTGTCCGACCAAACGCGCCATCAGGTCGCTGCCGCCGCCGGCGGGTGTGCCGATCACGATGCGTATGGGTTTAGTCGGATAGTCGGCTTGCGCGTGCGCGGAGGCGGCGCCAAGCATGCCGGGAAATATCGCGATGAAGGCGAGGCGGTTGCGCATGGTGTCGCGGCCAGGGTGGATTCGCCCGCCAGCTTCCACCGCGCGGGCACGGCCGTCAAGCGCGGGGCGGTTTTATTCGCGATGTGCGCGGTGGCACACAGACGGATTCAAGCGGCCGGCGCACCATAGCCGAACGTTGATAACGAGGAGGGCCAAGTGAAACCTGCAATCACGTTGATCTTTGCAGCAGTCGCGTTGTCGTTTGCGGCCGCTGCGGCACAGGCCGTGGATAGCACGGGAGCCGGCGCAACCAGCGTGGCCGGCATGCTGCAACAAAAGCACGACACTGAATTGCGCGCGCAGCTCGTCAGCGAGAACCGGTGGGAAGAAATCCGCGAAATGGACCTCGTCATCGCACAACGGTTGGAGATGGTGCACGCCGCGGCTTACGACCGCGTCAACCAGCAGCTTGCACATAAAGCCGGCGCGGCGGGTTCGCCGCTCGACGCCCGTGCGCTGGAGTGCGATCCGGATGTCGCGCACGTAAGGTAGCCGCCGCGGCGAAATCATTCTCAATAGTGCGGCGGAATTTCCTCGTTCGGCGTGCGCTGTTCGGCCGGCATGGCGGTCTGCACCTGCTGGCGCAGACCGCCCATCTCCTGCTCAAGTTGATCGATCCGGCATTGCTGCCGGTATACGGTCTTGTTCAGTTCTTCCAGCAGATCCTCGGCGAGACTCAGCTTGCTTTCGATTTTTTCGAGACGGGATTCCATGACAATTTCCTTTAATGCGGGAAGGTGGATTGCACGGCCGGTGCGTCCTACGGCGCGTTTTGCGACGCGGCCCGGCGCGTGCGCCGCTCGTTGTTGAAGTGCGTTGCCGCCAGCACCAGCGCGGCGGCCTGCAGCGCGGCGCAGAAGTAGAACGGCGCGCCGATGCGCCAATCGCCCTTGGGCAGGTGCGACACCATCGTCAGCAGCGGCGCACCGATCGTCGGGGCGATCACCGCCATCAGGCTGTTGAGCCCGCCGATTGCACCGAGTGTGGCGCCCTGGTTATTCGCGTTGGCGGAGCCGGAGATGATGCTCTGGATGACGGATGAAACCGTGGCGCCGAGCAGATTGACGAAAATGATCGCGTAGATCATCCAGCCTTGCGTGGCCGCACCCCACAGCACATACGCGAGGGTGGATGACACGAGTCCCATGACCGCGAGCCGCCGCGGACTGACGAGTTTCAGAATGCGTCCTAGCAGGAGGCCCTGGACGACGGCCGTAACGATACCTACCGCTGCGAGCGACCAGCCGTTTTCGAGCGGCCCCCAGCCGAATTTGAAAGTCGTGTACAGCACCCACGTCGTGTACAGGATGAACTGCGCGAGCCCGGAGCACGCGATCACGGCAACCAGCGGCCCGCCGCCTTTCAATCGCGTAAGCCCGCGCACCGCAACGAGGGGATTGGCGTCCCTCCAGACGAATGCGCGCCGGCGCTCCGGCGGCAGCGACTCCGGCAGCACGAAGAGCCCGTAGAGGAGGTTGACGAGCGCGAGGCTGCCGGCGACGTAGAACGGAAGATGCAGGCTGACCGCGCCCAGGAGTCCGCCCATCACCGGCCCGAGGATAAATCCCGCGCCGAACATCGCGCCCAGCATGCCGAACCGCTTTGCGCGTTGGGCGGCCGGGGTGATGTCGGCGACGTAGGCATTGGCAACCGAAAGATTGGCCATCATCGCGCCGCCCGCCAGCCGCACGACAACCAGCATCGCCAGCGAAGTCGCCAGCGCGGTGAAGAAGAAGTTGAGCGCAAGGCCGCAAAACCCGATCAGCAGTACCGGCCGGCGGCCGTAGCAGTCCGAGAGCGCGCCCAGCACCGGCGAGCCGAAAAAATTGGCGAAGCTGAAGGCAAACGTGACCACTCCGTACCAGAAGGCCTGGTCCGCCGGCGAGCCGGTGAAGCTGCCGACCAGCGCGGGCAGCACGGGAATGATGAGACCGATCGAAATCATGTCGATCAGCGCCGTTGCCATGATGAACGGCATCGCCGCCGTGCGGTCGAGGCGCGCGGCGAAAAACCTGAAACGGTGCGTGGCTTGCGGCATAGGGGAAAGGTAACGGACTTCTTACGCGCGGGCTCTCAACCAGCGAACTCAGCGGAGCATATCAGCATCGCAACGATTGTTGTGGCGGGAGTGCGGGGCGCGCCAACCGCGCGCGCAAAAAAATACCGTCGCCCGCCCGGCCGTCTGTGCGCCAACGCACATATTCGACATGGCGCGCCGTACAAGCTTTGCATCCGGCGTGTATCGCGGGCGCACTGTGCGTTGTCGTACATACAATGCGGCGCGGTCGGTGAGATCATCAGGGTGCAGTTCGAGCAACAGTCCGGCTGCAATGCGAAAAGGTGGTCATCATGAATCTGCGTTTAATTGTGTTATCGGCGATTGTGGGTCTGCTGGCGGCTTGCGCCGCCGAAGCGCCGCGGCCGGCCGCCACCGGCACCGCGGGCAAAACCACATTCGGCGCGGAGCCGCCATTGGGCGGCGCACTGATCATGGAGTGCCGCGTTCCATGCAATGTGTCGCCCGGGCCCGGCTGCTGCTGAGGCCGGCTTTTGCACAGGAGGCCACGATGAAACGAATTGTGACGGCAATATTTATTTTGCTTGCGACCGGCGCGCCGGTCATTGCCGCGGAGACGACCGAACGCAACGACAGCGTACCGGATGCGAATCCGGAATGCATGCAAGTGAATGGCCCGGATTGCGTGCTCAGAAGTGACGTAATGACACCGCGCGCGGTCGCGCCGCCGTTAACGGCAATTCCACCCGCCCCGCCCGTTCCGCCCGTCATAATTGCGCCTCCGGGCACGGTATCGCCGTCGGCGATGCGCCCGTCGTCGGGCGTGACCGGATCTCCTGAAACGGTAATCTCGCCGTCGGGAACCGTGATAACGCCAGGCGGGACTTCGGCTTCAAGCGGGGGTTCGCAGTCCGGCGGGATATCGACTCCGGGAACAGCCACGACCGGCGCGGGCAGCGTCCGGCGCTAGCCGGCACGTCGCGCGCGATCAGGCGCGCCTCAATTTACGTCGACATAGCTTGCGGCCGGCCTTCGAGCGCGGCTTCGAGCGTGAGCCACGGCAGCGCCGCGCACTTCCTGCGGCTGGGCAACGCGCGCACCGATTGCAGGATCGCAAGCCGGCCGCCGTCGATGCCCTGGGCAGACGCTTCCGCTGTACCGTTGATCGCGGCGATGAACTCGCGCAGTAACGGTTTGGCGTCGACGACGCTGGCGGATTTCAAGAGATCGGTCATGATCGACGCCGAGGCCATCGAGATTCCGCAGCACGAGCATTGGAACCCGACATCGCGGATGCGGTCCTGCACGATCTCCGCGTAAACGGTCATTTCGTCGCCGCACAGCGGGTTGATCCCCGCGGCGTGGTGGCTCGCCGCGGGCAGCGTGCGGTAATTGCGCGCGTTGCGGATGTGGTCCATGATGAACCCGTCGTAAGGATTGGCCTCGCTCATGTGCGGCTCGCGCGGGTATGGAAGCTAGCGATCGGCCTGCACGAATTCGGCGAACCCGCTCATGAATTTTTTCAGTTGTGCGAACATCGCTTCGTCCTTGAACTCGCCGGCCGCGCCGAATGCACCGCCCGCGCGCGAAACCATCAGGCGTCCGCCAAACCACGGTCGCGTGCCGAGAGTCCGCAGCACCGGCAGCCAGGCGTTTTGCGCGAGTATCGTGCCGAAACCGCCGGGCGACGCGCCGATCACCGCGACCGGCCGGTTGCCGAACACGCGCGGCGCGTCGGCGGGCGGGCGCGACAGCCAGTCGATCGCATTCTTGAACACACCCGGGATGCTGTTGTTGTATTCAGGCGTGACCAGCAGCAACCCGTCGCAATCCATCACCTGCGTTTTCAGCGCCTGCACGGACGGCGGCAACCCGTTCGCGTCCTCAAGGTCGCCGTTGTATAACGGGATGTCTTTGATCGAGCCGATTTCTACGCTCGTGCCCGAGGGGGCGGCGCGCGCGGCCTGCTTCAACAACATCGTATTGAACGACCCGCCGCGCAGGCTGCCCGAGATGCCGAGTATTTTTGTCATCGATCGAAATCCGCGGGTGATGGCGGGGGAGTTACTTTTCGTTCGACCGCAATTATTGCTCGATGTTCACCGCGTAATAGCCGACCGAGCCGGTCTTTGATGTGTCTTTCCACTGGTGCGGAGTGTTGGCCGGTATGGTGATCACGTCGCCTTTGGTCAAACGATGGACCACTCCGCCCTCGATTCCCGTGCCGCGGATCTGTCCCGGCGAAATTTCTTTCGGATCGATCATCTTGCCGCCGGTGACGAAGTCCGCCTCGCCGTCGACGATGATGAAGACGTGGTTGGTCCTGGCGTGTATCTCGGCGCCGCGTTGCACCCCGCGATTGGCGAGGACGATCAATCCATTGTCGTCGATGATGCCCCCGCCCTTGACCATCACGGCCGCGACCTTCTCGTGGTTGACGTAGTGAACATCGAGGGGAACGCCGCCGGCGGTCGCCAAAGTCACCACGACGGTCAGCGAAACGAGCGTTCCAAGTGCGAGCCATTTCTTCATGATCTTATCCTCCCGGTTTGGTTATTTCAAAACTGCGCTGGCTTCTGCCGCGGAGATCAGCGCATCGGCGTCTTTCCGCAGCAAAAATTTCTGCACGACCGCGTTGGCCGCGGCTTTGCGCACCGCGGCGACGTAACCCGCGTGATCGGTATAGCGCTCCTCGAGCGATGGACGCGGGTCGTTGCCGGCTACGCGTTCGGCTTTGGTTTTCGCAAACGGGATAACGCTGCCCGCATTGCCGCACAGCTTGCCACGATGATACGGCCGCGCGCCATCGGCGATGATATTCCAGCCGAGGTAGGTGCCGAGCGGCGCGTCGCGCAATACGACCGGCACGCCGCCGATTTCATTGCCGTCGGCGTCGACTTTCGGCACCAGCATCCTGATGACTTGCCTGATGGGCGGTACCGCATTGCCGGGCACGCCCGACCCATCGTTGGGATCGAAGCTCCCGCCCCAGTCGTAATCGAGGCCGGGGTTCATGAAGCCCGGCTCGGGGGCCGTCGCGCGCAAGCCCGGCAGCGCCGGAAAACGCATCGCAGCCTTGTTTGATTCGACGAGCTGGCGTTCGCTCAGCGTCGGATAGCGGCTCGCGGGCGGCAGCTCGTCGCGCATGACCCAGTCGCGAAAATGCACTGTCAGCGCGTTGACCGTCTCCGTATGCGGCATCGGATTGGTGGGCAGCGCGCCGACGCCGGCGTTGTTGCCTTCGCATTCGACGGGTTTCGCGGCGCGCGCGACCGCGGGGAGGCTCGTGTCGAAACCGCCCGCGCCGCCGCCGTGCATCGTGCTGCTTATGTAGTAGCGGCGCACGTTGGCGGGCAGCGGAATGTCTTCTTTTGCATTCGTGCCGACCCATTCCATGCCGAGCTTGAGTCCCCAGATCTCCGCGGAACCGAAATGCTCGATGATTTTCGGGCAGGTTTTGGTAGCAACGCAGCGGTCGAGGATGCTGCGCGCGGGCAGGCCGCGCACTTCGTCGGGCCACGGCACCCACCATTGAGGGCCTTCGCTGCCCGCCTGGTAGAGCGCCAGCGCGCCGTCCGGCTGCGCCCAGCGGATGTTGAGCGCGATGCGGCGGCCCGCGATGATCGGCCACATGCCGTCGTGCACCTGGCGCATCGCTTCGTCCTGGTTGAAACCGAGATGCAGCCAGCCGCGCAGATAATTGCCGGACTGCGAACGGCCGCGCGTGATGCTGTACTTGATGCGACCCGCGAGAGGGTTCGCGGTGCCGGCGTCGTCCTTGTCCGCGTATTTGAAGAACGACGCGAGATCGCGCCACGCCGCGAAGCCGATGCCGAGGATGTAGGGATCTTTCGCGGTATAGACGACCTGGTAGAGTTTCGCGGGATTGAACCCGCCTTTCAGGCAGATTTGCACCGGCAGCTTCGTCAGCGCAACGGGCGCGTCGAACGTGCCGCCGCCGCAGAATTTCCAGTCGGCTCGCGCAACCGGCGTCTCGCCGGTGACGATGCCTTCCATCGTTTCATGATCGCGCGACACCAGCGTGGCGTGCGCGTCGTCGACATTCGCCGGCAGGTACGGCAGCGGGTTGGTCTGCACCATCAGTGGTGTGCGCTGACGCCCGCGCGATTCACGATGCGGCCCATGATTGCGCCGGTGATCGGCGAGCCGTCGGAATTTCTGGCGATCGGCACTTGCAGCCAGTGATTGTCCGCGACGCTCATGGCAGGGCGCACGGCGGTGGCGCCCGCGTTATCGCCCTGCCACGCGCTCGCGAGTCCGACGTCGCCGAAGCCGCGTTCCAGTTCGTTGATCGCGAGCGGCCGGCTCCGGTTGGGTACGTCGTGCCACAGCAGGCCGCTTGCTTTGGACATGTCGACGGGCTTGGTGATCACGAAAGTGGTGACGTAGCGCACCTTGCCGTCGGCGTCTTTGCCGAGGGCCAGGTCCTGGATGATCGAATTGAGCGGGTCGCGCGGATCGAGCGCGCCGAACGCGCGGCCCGCGATTTGCTCGTACTGTCCGGCATCGCCGTGGGATGCGCACGCCGCAGCTTTGCAAAAGGCCGGCGAGATTTTCTCGTCGATGACGATTTTGGTTATGCGCGCGTGCACCGGTATTGCGCCGAGAAAAATCGCGAGGGCAAACGTGGTCAGTAAACGGCCTAACGACGGAATTATGCTGTCACGCATGCTGCGACCTCAACGGGGTGCTGATTATTATTTCACCGCCTGCGCGAGCCGCGTATTCGCGAGTTCCAGGCGTTCGACCAGCGTGCGCACGATGCCGCGCGTGAAATGCAGCTGGCAGCCGGGGCTCATGCGTTCGAGTTCCGCACTGCCGAATTCGGCGACCACCACCTCCGTCAGCGATTCAACGGTCGCCTGGCGCAGCGTGCCTTCGCGGATGTAGCTCATTTCGCCGATGCACTCGCCGGCGCCGATCAGGTTCAGCGTCCTGCCCTGTTTAGACGCTTTCGCCTGTCCCTTGGCCAGGAAAAAAAGACTGTCGCCGGGTTCGTTCTCGCGAATGATCTGGCTGTGCGCGGGCAGCCGCTTCCAGTTGCCCGCGTGCACGAGCTCCCAGATCTGACCGTCGTCGAGTTTTCTTAGCATCTCGACGCGGCGCAGCGATTCGAAGCGCTCGCTGTCGCTGATCGTCTGCTGGTACACGGAGAGCTTGCCGACCTTCACGAGTTCGAGCGCGATTTCGGCCCAGGTCCCGAAGCGACCGCCGGGCGACTTGGCCAGCGCGGTCAACACGACGCGGTCCAGTTCCCGCGGCAAATCGGGTCGCAGAGTGCTCGGCGGTACCGGGGTGTCGGTCATGATGTTCTCGAGCAGCGCGGGCACGTTCGTGGCATTGAAGGGGCGCTTCCCCGTGAGCAACTCGTAGAGCACGATCCCGAGCGAGAACATATCGCTCTGATGGGTGAGGGTCGCACCCGAGATTTGCTCGGGCGACATGTACG
Source organism: uncultured Streptomyces sp. (assembly GCA_964510405.1). Lineage (GTDB taxonomy): Bacteria > Pseudomonadota > Gammaproteobacteria > Burkholderiales > SG8-41 > PALSA-1004. Next base: position 10,155 of record CAZEAX010000022.1, read on the forward strand.
CGGGCGAGCCGACGTTGGTGATGCTCGTGGCATCACTGCGGCGCAGCAGCGCCGCGCCGAAATCCGTGATTTTCACGTCGGTGTTCTTGACCACCATGATATTGGCGGGCTTGATGTCGCGATGCACGACGCCCTGCCGGAATGCATAATCGAGGGCGCCGCAGCACTTGAAGCCGACCTGGATGGCGTCCTCGACGGAAAACAGCGCACCCGACTTGTTGCGCTGTGAAAGATCGCCGCCGGGTACGTACTCGATCGCGATATGCCCGCTGTCGGTGCCGACCACGGCGTCGAGAATTGCCGCGATATGCGGATGAATGAGCCGGCCGGCGAGCGATGCTTCGTTCAGGAACTGGGTGCGTATGATCCTGCCCTGCACCGGGTCCTTCAGCGCCTCCGGATCGATGACTTTCAGCGCGACTTCCGCGTTGGTGAACGTGTCGATCGCGCGATAGACGGTCGCGGACGCACCCTTGCCGAGCACGTTCTTCAATTCGTATTTGCCGATGCGAGTAAGCATGGACCTTTCCTGAACCGCGATTACGAGCTCCCATGCGCGCCGCCAACCGGCGGCGCGACGTCCCGGCTTACTGCAAGCCGCCCGGGATTTCTGTACCGAATGCGACGGATTACTTGGGCGTGCCCGGCGGCAGGTCGTTGCGGATGACCTTGCCGCCCTTCATCACGAATTTTACGCGCTGCAGCTCGGTAATGTCGGCCGTCGGGTCGCCGGCCACCGCGACCAGATCGGCGAACTTGCCCTTGTCGACGGAGCCGATGCGGTCGGCCCAGCCCATCGCCTCGGCGTTGACGATCGTCCCGGACTGGATCACCCGCGCCGGCGTCATGCCCGCGTGCTTGACCAGCCACTCAAACTCGATGGCCTGCGTGCCGTGCGCGAAAGTCGCACCGTCGGCGCCGCTGCCGACCATGACTTTCATGCCCTTGGTCGCCGCCGCCATCGTCACCGCTTTTTCAAAAACGGGAATGATGCGGTACTTGCCCCCCGTATTCCTGCTGTCGTCGTCGTCCATGTACGGCTCGGTGTAGCGCACGATGGTCGGGTCGTAGTAGAGACCCTTCTGCACGATCATGTCGGCTTGTTCCTGGTTCAGTCCGAACGCGTGCTCGATGGTGTCGCAGCCCGCGATGATCGAGTTTTTCTGTCCTTCGCCGCCGTAAACGTGGCAGCCGGTTTTCTTGCCAAGGCGATGCGCTTCATCGATCAGCGCCTGGAGTACGGGCATCGGATAGGTCAGCACGTACTGGGCTTCCCCGTTGGGAGCGAACGAGTAGGCCCCGGTCGGATACAGCTTGATCAGGTCGACGCCGTGCTCGACCTGTTCGCGCACGGCGGCGCGCGCTTCGTCGACCGAGCGCACGGTCATTCGATCCAGCGGGTTTTCCGGCTTCGCGGGCGGCGGCGCGCTGCTCCAACCGATACCGCGGCCGGCCACCTGGTAGCGCGGGCCGTCGAGACGGCCTTCATTGATCGCGTTGCGGATGTCGACGTCGGCGTAGCCGTTGCCGTGCGACGTCATATCGCGCGCCGTGGTGAAGCCGGCGCGCAAATCGGCTTGCAGATTCTGGACGGCGATCAGCGTCGATGCCTCGCGCGACATGCCCGGCTTCGGATTGTTGAACATGTGCGTGTGCGCATCGATCAACCCGGGCAGCACCGTCGCATGGCGAAGATCGATGACCCGCGCGCCGGCGGGAATTTTTATTTTGCCCTCGGGGCCGACGCCGGTAATTCGCTCGCCCTCGAGCAGCACGACCTGCTTCTCCAGCATTTTGCCGCTCTTGCTGTCGAACAGGCGCCCGGCGCGCACCGCGGTGAGCGGAGACGCCGCGACGCATTGCTGAATGCCGCCGTCCGAACCCACGCACGGCGTGGGGCCGGCGCCGCGCCAGGGTGCCGGCGGCACCGCGAGTTCCGCGCCATGCGCGTTTGCTATAAGGACTAGTCCAAGCGCCGCCCACAGATATCTGGTTCTCATCGCGTTCCCCCTCCCGGGTTACGAAAGAAGGCGCACCGTAGCACACGTGCGAGGATGCGGCAAACGGGCTGCGCTATTTTCGCTTCGTGAGATGACGCGCTTTTTCGGCGAGGCGGTGGCGGTCATGGAGCAGGCTCGCGGTGTCGCTTTTTCCCGGCCGCGGCCACGCATTGATCGCCTGTTTCACCGCCGCGTGCGCCATCGCAACGTTCGGATCGTCGTGAACATACGGCCAATAGCGCTGGGCGAACAGGTTGATCGGATCGCGCGCATTCGATATGAGCTGTTCGACCGCGGCGCGTACGGCACTCGCAATTTCGTCCCGCTGACCCGGTTCGGCATCTTGGACGAGATCGATATCGACCATCAGCTCCGACAGGTTGCGCAACCACGCGAAGTCGGCGTTCGTCGTAAGCAACTGCAGAAATTCGCCGGGATTCAAGGTGACGACCAGGTCGCGCTCGTAATCCCGGCGCGCGTGCTCGATCAGGGTCCGGTGCAACTCGCGCAGGACGTTCGCCAGCTTTTGCCACTCCACCGCGTCAATCATGACTGCGCTCCCTGTTTGCTGCGCGGACTCTAGTAACGGCGAGGGTCATCCGGGCGGCGGTCCTGACGATTGGGCACGCCGTCGCCGTCACGATCATTGCGCGCGCCGTCACGTTCCCGTTCATAACGTGCGCCGTCGCGGTCGCCACGACTGTCTCCTCGATACCCGGGTTCGGCAACGACACATCCGGTCAGGAAAGTGCTCACGACCAGCAGAAATATAGCAAGAATTTTCATATGTCCTCCTGGACAATTTCGGCAACTACCAAAAAGAGACTATCGGTCAGCCGGATAATGATCGAATCGACACATAACCCCGCCGTGTTTGCGCGGACCGAGCAGCGCAGTCCCGCCGTTCCATCAGCACCGCCTTTGTAACGCAGATCGGTTGTTTCGTATGTGCGCTGGCACACGCACTCAGTGCAGGGAAAAAAGCCTGCGGCATTCGGCCGCGGGCCGCATCGTTATTTTGCGGCCGCCAGCGGCTGCAGCTGCGGTATGTCGTCGAACGGGGGTATTGCCTTGGCGGTAATGAGTATCATCGCCACCGTATCGTAGTAACCCATGATGCCGAGCAGATCGAGGATGCCGCGCTCGCCGAATTTTATCTGCGCTTTTGCGTACATCTCGTCGGTCACCGCCTTGTCGCGATAGATTTGCGTCGCGAGATCGTACAGGATCGCTTCATCTTCCTTCATGCCGGCGGGGCGTTTGCCCGCGGCGAGATCGAGCGCGACCCTGGGATCGAGGCCGCCCTTGACGGCCAGCGTGTAATGTCCGCGCCAGATCCATTGCGACGACCACTGGCGCGCGGTGATGAGGATCGCGAATTCGGAGAGGCGCGCGGGGTGCTGCGTATTCCAGCGCCCGTAATCGGACAATGCCTGCAGGCGCGGCGCGAGTTCGGGGCTGTGGATGTACGCGCGGTAGGGAAAATTGGTGTATTTCGCATTGCGCGGCGGCAGCGCGATGCTCTCCGCCCATTTTTTCTGTTCGGGCGTCAACTGCTCAGGGCGGAATTCCGGGAAGCGCTTGGTCTCCTGGGCTTCGCCGCGGAGCGGCAGGACGCACGCCGCTGCAATGAACGCAATCGTGAGCAGCTGTCTCATCGTATTCTCCTCGTTGGAAAGCCGGTTTTTTTTACTATGCGCGCGCGTGACGGGCTAAAAGCCCGCCGCGGCGCCGTCGCTGCGCGGATCGTAACCCGCTTCGAGCGCGCCGTTCGGGTGTCGCGCGATGCCGCCGGCGTGGCCGACGGTTTCATCAAGCGCGCCGATGACTTCCACATCGTGGCCGCGGCGCTTGAGTTCCTCGATCAGCGCCGGTGCGAAGCGCGCTTCGAGCTTCAGCGTATCCGTCGCCTGACCCCATGTTCGTCCGAGCAGCCAGCGCGGCGCCGCAATCGCCTGTTGCATGCCCTGGCCGAACGTCGCGTAGCGCGTGAACACCGCGGCCTGGGTTTGCGGCTGGCCGTCGCCGCCCATCGCGCCGTAGACCACGGTGCGACCGTCGTTCAATCGCGCCAGCGCGGGATTCAGCGTGTGAAACGGTTTGCGCCGCGGCTTCAATGCATTGAGCGCGCGCGCGTCGAGCGAGAAACTGCAGCCGCGGTTCTGCCAGTTGATCCCGCTGTTTTTCAATACGATGCCGCTGCCGAACTCGTGATAAATGCTCTGGATGAAACTCACCGCGCGCCCTTCGCCGTCGATCGCGCCCATCCACACCGTGTCGCCGCGCTGCGCTTGCGCGCCCCACGGCAACGCGGCATCGCGATGAATCGCCGCCGCCAGTTTGTCGATCGCATCCGGTTCGAGCAGTTGTTGCGGATCGACCGTCATGAACGCGGGATCGGTGATGTGGCGGTCGCGCACCCGGAACGCCCGCTTGGTTGCTTCGACGCACCAGTGCACGTAGTCCGCGCTGTCGGCTGCAACCCGGTCGAGTTGCAGGCGGTCGAGGATGCCGAGGATCATCAGCGACACCGTGCCCTGCGTCGGCGGCGCCATGTTGTAGAGCGTGCCGAGGGTGTGTTTCAGCGTGACGGGCGCGCGCAGTTCGGCCGCGTGGCCGTCGAAGTCCGCGAGCGCGAGCGGGCTGCCGAGTTCGGCCAGGTCGCCCGCGATCGAGCGCGCGAGTTCGCCTTCGTAAAAATCGGACAGGCCGCACTTCGCAAGCTGGCGCAGCGTCGCCGCTACCGCCGGCTGCTTCATCACCGAACCGGCGGCGGGCGTTTTGCCGTCGACGAGGAAGCGCATAGCAAAGCCCGCGATGTCCTTCAACTCGGCAAGTTTCGACTCCGTGTTGACGGATTGGCTGCGCGTGACGACGATGCCGTGCTCCGCGTAGTGGATTGCGTCGTCGAGCAGGCGCGCGAGCGGCATGCGGCCCGCCCATTGTTGCGCGCTGTAGTCGAGCGCGAGCGCCCACCCGGAAATCGTGCCGGCGACGGTGTTGGCCGCGAGCGGCCCGCGCATCGGAATTGAGTCTACGTCGTGGCCGCGATAAAAATCGACAGTCGCGCGGCCGGCGGCGCGGCCGCAGGCGTCTATCGTGACCACGTCTTTGCCCGGCTCATGCACGAGCCAGAAGCTGTCGCCGCCGATGCCGTTCATGTGCGGATACACGACCGATATCGCGGCCGCCGCCGCGACCATCGCTTCGAGCGCATTGCCGCCGTCGCGCAGGACCGCGAGGCCCGATTGCGCGGCGAGCGCATGCGGCGCGACGACCATGCCAAGGGTGGCGTATGTCGAGTTGATTGACATCGGGACCGGTGGGTGATCGGTGATTGGGGATGGGTGATTGAGCAATTGGGTGATTGAGTAATTACCAAATCACTTAATCACCCATGACCTACCACTCACCACCCATCACTGCTTTTCAGGCAGCTTGCGCAATTCCGGCAGCATCTGCTTTGCGAAAAATTCCGGGCCGATTTTCGCGATGCGCTCGGCGCCGATCTTTTCCATGATCGCGGCTTCGGAACCGGCGTTCTTCCATTCGGCGTATTCGTCGGGCGGCGGGGTGAGGCCCATCGCCTCGACGAGCAGGTTCACGTAATTGACGACCTTGATCCCGTCGGTCGTCGCGAGGCCGCACAGGAGACGCTGGCACGCGTGGAACGCCGTCACGAGCGTGTCGCTGCCGTGCGTCGCGCAAAAAGCGACCGACTGGCGCTGGACATCTTTGAGCGCGGCCGGCACCGCAGCCAGCGCCGAGCACATATGCCCGGGCGCCGCAAAATCGGCGACGACGAGTTCGAGTCCCGGAATCAGTCGCAGCAGATCGGCGACCAGCGGATACGCGTCGACTTCGTGGAATCCGCTATGCACGTGGAGAACGACGCGGCGCTCGACCGCATGCGTGAGCCGCGGCGCGAGCAAGTGGCGGCGCGCGTGCAGCATCTCGATGATGTGCGACACTTCGAATTTTGCGGGATTGACGCCTTCCATGAAAGTGCCCGCATGGCGGTGGCACGACGGGCACCACGTCACGACTTTATCGCGTCCGGACGCGTTGAATTTTTCCACGGTGCGTGCCGCCATGCCGGCCGCCGCGGCGAGATTGCCGTCTTTCGCGGTGCCGCAGCAGTACGCGGGACCGCCGGCAGGATCTGAATCGATGCCCACCGCGCGCAGGAGCTCGATCGCGCTGTGGATGATGTCGCCGTGGCGCACTGCGTTGCAGCCGTACCAGAAAATGACGCGCTCGCGCAATGTTCCCATTAGCGCTGCCACTCCGCGATTTCCGCGTCCGAAAACTGCAGCGCGGAAAATGCATTGATGCGGCGGAAGAAATTGGGATCGCGCTTGCCGTCCGCCAGCATCGCCGGGCCGCCGGTCGAGCCGAGCGAGGTGATGCGCGAGAGCCGCATCATCAGCATCGGGTTCACGTTTTCGGGACACGCCGGAATGCAGCGCGCCGATTGCGTGCAGAGACGCGTCCATTCCAGCGCCTCCGGCGTGCCGCCCGTGCCTTCCAGGATGCCGCGGATGCCGGCGACGACTTCGCTGCCGCTTTTGCCCTTCAGCTTGTCCGAGTATTGCGTCATCGGGCAGGCTTCGAAGCATTTGCCGCAGGTCGTGCAATCGGCGAGCGTGCGCGCGATGTTGCGTTCGATATAACCCAGCAACTGTTCGGTTTCGGTTTTCATACCAGGACGCGCGCAGGCGGAAACGGGCAAGGGGGAAATGTTAGCACACGCGCGTCGGGTGCCCGCCTGGAACGCTACAATGCGCGCATGAAGAACATACTTGAGCGCGATACGGTCGGCGCATTCTGCCGCCACACTCATGTAGAGGTTGCGGGCGCCGCGGGCGGGCCGCTCGCGGGCCTCGCGTGCGGCATCAAGGACCTCTACGATATCGCCGGGCATAAGACGGGTTTCGGCAGCCCCGCGTGGTTCGAAACGCACGCGCCGGCCGCGGCCACCGCGCCCGCCGTCCAGCGGTTGCTCGACGCCGGCGCGCGCATCGTCGGCAAGACGCACACCGATGAAATGGCCTACAGCTTGAACGGCGAGAATCCGCATTACGGCACGCCGGTCAACGTCAATGCACCGGGCCGCATTCCGGGAGGGTCGTCGAGCGGATCGGCGGCGTCGGTGGCGGCGGGTCTCGTCGATTTTGCACTGGGCTCCGATACCGGCGGCTCGGTACGCGCGCCTGCGAGTTTTTGCGGCATCTACGGGCTGCGGCCCACGCATGACCGTATCCCGATGGAAGGTGCGTGTGCGCTGGCGCCGAGCTTCGATGTCGCCGGCCCGTTTGCGCGCGACGCCGCGCTGCTCGAACGCGTCGGCCGCGTGTTGCTGCAAGACGACAAACCCGCCGCCACACCCGGCGCGTTGTTGTACGCGGAAGATGCGTTCGCGCTGGTCGATCCCGCGGTGAAACCGCTGTTCGAGTCTGCCGTCGCGCGCGTCATTGCAGTGCTGGGCGCGCCGCGCAAAGTCACCGTGTCGACCGAAGGATTGCCGCAGTGGTTCCAGGTTTTTCGCAAGCTGCAGGGCGCCGAAGCATGGGCGCAACACGGCGCGTGGATCGCGAAGGTAAAACCCCGGTTTGGCCCGGGCGTGCGCGAGCGCTTCGAATGGGCTGCGACCCTGACCGCGGATGAAGTCGCACCGCTCAAGGCGCAACGTGAAGTCATCACCGGCCGGATGGCCGAACTGCTGGGGGACAATGCGGTGCTCGTGCTGCCAACCGTGCACACGATTGCGCCGCGCCGCAACACGCCGGCGGCCGAGCTCGACGATTTCCGCAGCCGCGCGATGAGCCTCCTGTGCATCGCCGGCCTCGCGCGCCTGCCGCAAATCAGTTTGCCGCTCGCAGAATTCGATGGTTGTCCGCTCGGACTGTCGCTCGTCGCGGCGCGCGGCAACGACACGCTGTTGCTCGATCTCGTGCACCGCATTTCCGCCTGAAGCGCACAGTGCTCATTTATATCCACGGCTTCAACAGCTCGCCTGCGTCATTCAAGGCGAAAGTTCTGCACGACCGTCTTGCAGCACGCAAGCGAGCGCATGAATTCGTGGCGCCGGTGCTGCCGCATTCGCCGGCCGCTGCCGTACACGTGCTGGAAGGGCTCGCGCGCCAACATCCGCACGCTGCATTGGTCGGCAGTTCGCTCGGCGGTTTTTATGCGACGTGGCTCGCCGAACGCTTCGCGTTGCGCGCGGTGCTCGTCAATCCCGCCGTGCGGCCGTATGAATTGCTGGCGGGCCACGTCGGGCGCCAGCAGAATTTCCACAGCGGCGAGGAATACGATTTCACGCTCGAGCACATTACCGAATTGCGCGCGCTTGAAGTCAATGCAATCGACCCGAAACGCTATCTGCTGATGGTGGAAACCGGCGACGAAGTCCTCGATTACCGCCGGGCGGTCGAAAAATACCGCGGCGCGCGGCAGCTGATAATCGAAGGCGGCGACCACGGGTTCAGCGACTTTGCCGCTCACGTCGACGCGGTAATGGATTTTTGCGACGGCCCCGCACGATAGGCTTTATAATCCGCGCCTCGCCCAAATCCGCGCGTCGCGCGGCACCCTCCCTGCGCCCCGCATGAACGTCTTTTACGAAGAAGAAGGCACTTTCAAAGTCGGTGCCGTTCTCGCTGACAACGACGCGTCGCTGCAGGTCGAGGCGGCGCACGGCAAGCGCAGCAAGATCAAGGCGTCGGCGGTGCTGTTGCGTTTCGAACAGCCGGCGTTGAATGCGTTTACCGACGCGGCGCAACGCGTCGCCGAAGAAGTCGACATCGATTTTCTGTGGCAATGCTGCGGCGCCGACGAGTTTTCGTTCGACGCTCTCGGCAGGGATTATTTCGGCCATCCGCCGAGCGCGCTCGAATCCGCCGGATTGTTGTACAAGCTGCACGGCGCGCCGATGTATTTTTACAAGAAGGGCAGGGGCCGCTATAAAGCCGCGCCCGCCGAATCGTTGAAAGCCGCGCTCGCGAGCGTCGAGAAAAAACGCCTGCAGGCGGAGCAGAAACTGCGCTGGGCCGACGAACTCGTCGCGGGCCGGTTGCCGCCCGAGTTCCAGCCGCTGGTGTCGAAGCTGCTGTATGCGCCGGACAAGAACACGATCGAATGGAAAGCGCTCGAGGCCGCGTGCGAGCAACTGAAGCTGTCGCCCGCGCGCGTGATGGCCAATTGCGGCGCGCTCGCCTCGCCGCATGATTATCATCTGAACCGGTTTTTGTTCGAATACTTTCCGCGCGGCGCCGGTTTCAGCGCAGTGCCCCCGGTCGCGCTGCCTGCCGATCTCCCGCGCGCGAACGTGCGCGCGTTCAGCATCGACGACGAGACGACGACCGAAATCGACGATGCGTTTTCAGTGACGCCGTTGCCCAACGGCAACCGGGAGGTCGGCATCCATATTGCGGTGCCGGCGCTCGGCATTTCACCCGATTCTCCGATCGAAGCGATCGCGCGGGAGCGGCTTTCGACGGTCTACTTTCCCGGCCGGAAAATCACCATGCTGCCGGAGGCTGCGATTGATGCGTTTACGCTCGCGGGCGACGGCGAGCGGTGCGCGCTGTCGCTATACGCGGAAGTCGGCGCGGACGGCGCGGTGGTGAATACGCGCAGCCGTTGCGAGTTGGTGCCGATCGCCACCAACCTGCGGCATGGCACGCTGGAGGCGGTATTCAACGTCGAGGCCATGGCAGCTGACACGATTGCCCACGAGTTCGGCGTCGAACTCAAATACTTGTGGCACTTCGCGCAGCATCTGCAGGCCGCGCGCGGCAAAGCCGACATCGAAGGCGAAATCCAGCGCGTCGAATACAATTTTTACGTCGATGACGGGCGCGTGCGCATCGTCGAGCGCAAACGCGGCTCGCCGGTGGACAAAGTCGTGTCCGAACTCATGATCTACGCGAACGCCGAGTGGGGCGGCCAGCTGGCGCGCGCCGGCTACGTGGCGATTTACCGCGCGCAGAGCGGCGGCGTTGCGCGCATGACGACGGTCGCGTCGCGCCACGACGGGCTCGGGGTCGCGCAGTACGCCTGGGCGAGTTCGCCCCTGCGGCGTTATGTCGACCTCATCAACCAGCGCCAGTTGCTCGCCCTGTTCGCGGGCCGGCCCGCGCCGTACAAGGCCGGCGACGAAGCCTTGCTCGCGGCATTGCGCGAGTTCGAACTCGCCTACGACGCGTATGCGGAGTTCCAGCGCAACATGGAACGCTACTGGTGCCTGCGCTGGATCGAGCAGGAAAACGCGAACACTCTGGATGCGACCGTGCTGCGCGACACGCTTGTGCGGTGCGACCGTTTGCCGTTGGTATTGCGCGTGCCGTCCCTGCACGACGTGCGCACCGGCGACACGGTGCGGCTCACGGTTTCTCGCTTGGACCCCTGGGAACTCACCCTGCACGCCGAATACGAGTCTGTGGTGGGTGCCTGCTAACATCATAAGGCGTGCCGGCCTTAGCTATAATTGACCTTAAATAAAGATTGCAAATACCTGTCAAATAAGGTATTTATATACACTATCGCCAATCTTGCGTAAAATAGGCCGCTATGAGCCTTACCAGCTCGAACCGATTGATGCCGTTGGGGAGAAGTTTGATCCCACTGGATCTGCCATTCGCGGCAAAACTTTCTGCGTTCAAGCGTGCCTTGCTTGATATGGATGATTTGTCACGTTTCCAATACGCGGTCGTCGCGTCGTTCGTAGTGCATGCCATCGTATTGTTCGGCGTCACGTTCCGCCCCCCCGATCTGTCGAAGCTCGACAGCGTCGCGCCGGCGCTCGAAGTGGTACTCGTCAACTCGCGATCGATGACGCGGCCGGAGCACGCCGACGCGATTGCCCAGCACAATCTCGACGGCGGCGGCAATACCGATCTCGACCGCCAGGCCAAGACGCCGCTGCCCGTAATGCGCAGCGATCAGCAAGCCAACGAATTGTCGGTGGCATCGCGGCGCGTCCAGCAACTCGAAGTGGAGGCGAAAAAGCTGTTGACGCAAGTTCAGTCCCCGGCGAAGGTCGAGACCGCAGTGACTCAACCCGAGTCGCAAACGGACATCAAGATTGCGCCCAATGCCGCCAACATCATGAACAATAGTCTGGAATCAATTCGGCTCGAAGCGCAGATAGCCAAAGACCACGAAGCCTATCAAAAACGGCCGCGCCGAAAGTTTCTCGGCGGGCGTACACAGGAGTTTCGCTTCGCGCAGTACATCGAGGACTGGCGCCAGAAGATAGAGCGCATCGGCACCTTCAATTATCCGGAAGCGGCCAAAAGCCAGAAGATTTACGGAAGTTTGCGACTCACGGTGTCGATCCGGTCCGATGGTTCGGTTGATAAGGTCGAGATCGACAAATCCTCGGGCAAAAAAATACTCGACGATGCGGCGATCCGCATTGTCAATCTTGCCGCGCCTTATGCGGCTTTCCCCGCCGACATCTCCAAAGATACTGATATTCTCGGTATCACCAAGACTTGGACCTTT
>CAZEAX010000023.1:0-21583 GCA_964510405.1 uncultured Streptomyces sp.
CACGCCCCGAATGAGCCGGGGGATGATGAGGAAGCCGACGCCGAAAAGAAGTCCACAGGTTGCGTTACGTGCCACACGGCGTCAGACCGCCACACGATGCACGCGAATCCTGCGGTGGTGCTGGGCTGTACGGATTGTCATGGCGGCAACGCTGAAATCGAGAAAGTCTCCGGTACCGAATACGCGAATCACGACAAAGCGTATCTCGAAGCGATGAGCAAGGCGCACGTGCTGACGCGTTATCCAATGGCGTGGAACACGCCGGCTTCGGCAAATCCGGAAATTACCTATACGCTGCTCAATCGCGAAAGTCCCGCATTCGTGCGGTTTATCAATCCGTCCGACTATCGGGTTGCGCGCGAGTCCTGCGGCGCCTGCCATCTCCCCGTGATTCAGGCGGCCGAGCGCAGCCTGATGGCGACCGGGGCGATGCTGTTTAATGGCGCCGCGTACAACAACGGAATACTGCCTTTCAAACGCGGCGTGCTTGGCGAGTCTTATACAAGCACGGGCGAGGCCGCGACCATCGTGAATCCAGTCAAGCCTGACGACTGGCTCACGCAAAAAGGCGTACTGCCGCAACTCTATCCGTTGCCGGCCTGGGAGACTGTCCCGCCGGGCGACATCTTCCGCGTGTTCGAACGCGGCGGCCGCGTAATCAGCAGCCAGTTTCCAGAAGTCGCGATACCCAACAGCAATGGCAAAATTCAGTTGCTCGACGAACCGGGACGTCCCGATATCAAACAATCCAACCGCGGGCCGGGTACGGGCGGGCGCATCGCAGTGCCGGTAATTAACCTCACCAAGACGCGCCTGAATGATCCACTCATGTGGTTCCTCGGCACCAACGACCAGCCGGGGGATTATCGCTCGTCGGGTTGCGCCGCCTGTCACGTGGTTTACGCCAACGACCGCGACCCGCTGCGTGGGGGGGTATACGCAAAATACGGCAACGAGGGCAAATCCATCACGGCGGATCCGACCATTCCGAAGGATAAATCCGGGCACCCGCTGAAGCACGAGTTCACGCGCTCGATTCCGTCGTCGCAGTGCATGATCTGTCATATGCACCAGCCGAATATTTTCGTGAACAGTTTTTATGGTTTCACGATGTGGGACTATGAATCGGATGCGCCGTCGATGTGGCCGGAGAAACAGCGTTATCCGACGGCCGAGGAACGCCGGCACATCCTCGATCGCAATCCGGAGGGCGCGTCGGTGCGCGGCAAATGGAGCGATCCGGAATTTCTGAAAAACGTTTCGAAGCTCAATCCGACGCTCAAGGACACGCAGTTTGCCGACTACCACGGCCACGGCTGGAACTTTCGCGCGATTTTCAAGCGCGATCGCAAAGGCACTTTGCTCGACAAGGACGGCAATCCGGTATCGGATGACGACCCCAAAAAATTCGATCCGGCCAATCCGAAGAAGGCGGTGCATCTCACGTCGATCCACCTCGACCTCGGCTTCCAGTGCGCAGACTGTCACTTCGCCCAGGATGCGCATGGCAACGGTCACATCTACGGTGAAGTCGCCGCCGCGGTTGAAATTGTATGCGAGGACTGTCACGGGACCGCGGACCGTTACCCGACGCTCTTTACCTCGGGACCGGCGGCGCGCCCCGGCGGCACGGACATGAGCCTTTTGCGCACGCCCGACGGGCGCAAGCGCTTCGAGTGGAAAGGCGGCAAGCTCTATCAGCGCTCCGTGATGTTCCCTGACAGGGAGTGGGAGATGTCGCTGGTCAAGGATTCGGTCAACCCGAAGAGCCCGCGTTACAACGCCAAGGCGGCGCGGGCGAAACTGGTGGCGAAGGGCGAATACGACGACTACGCGCAGCGCTGGGGGCTCGACGTGCCGGCCAGCAAGCGCGCGCACGGTGACGACAAGATGACCTGCCAGACCTGCCACCTGTCGTGGACCACGAGTTGCGCTGGATGTCATTTGCCGATCGAGGCCAACGAGAAGACCGAGCGCCACCATTACGAAGGCGGTTTCACGCGCAACTATGCGAGTTACAACCCGCAGGTCGTGCGCGACGACATGTTCTTCATCGGCCGCCATGGCCCGGTGAAGGGCAGCAAGATCACGCCGATCCGCTCTTCTTCGGCGCTGGTGCTGTCGTCCACGAATTCCAACCGCGAGAAAATTTACATTCAGCAGCCGCCGACCGCGGCGAGCGGTTACTCGAGCCAGGCTTTTGCGCCGCACTACCCGCATACCGAGCGCAAGACGGAGACCAAGACGTGTTCCGACTGCCATGTGTCGGCGGACAACGATAACAATGCCATCATTGCGCAAACGCTGATGCACGGCACCGGCTATATAGGGTTTATGGGCTACAACGCGTGGGTGGGCGAAGAGCGCCACATCGAAGGCATTCAGGTCACGGAGTGGGAGGAACCGCAGGCCGTGATCGGCAGTTATCTGCATCGCTACGCGTACCCGGACTGGTATGCGGCGCATCTCAAGCGCAACCGCGCGCTGCCTGAGGCGCACGACCATTCCACCGCCGGTCGCGCCGCGTGCGTGCAGCGCCGCGGCGAATATTTGTATGTCTCGGAAGGCGCCGGCGGCATGCGCGTATACGACGTCGCGTCGATCGCCAACAAGGGCATATCACAGCGCATCATTTCCGCGCCGTTTTCGGCACTCGGCCAGGATACGCACATCGCGAGCAAGAACGCGACTTGCGTTGCGCTCCCGACCACGCAGCCGGTGGCGCCTGAGAAGAACCACGGCGACCTGATGCGGGTCGCCAACCAGGAGCAGCCGTTTCATGCGATTTACAACTACGCTGCGATCACCGACTCGGAAGAAGGCCTGATCCTGGTCGACGTGAACACGCTGCAGGATGGCGATCCCCGCAATAACTACCTGAAGCGCGCGCTGACCTGGAACAAGGACGGCGTACTGAAGGGCGCGCGGCACATCACGCTGGGCGGTTCGTATGCCTACATTACGGCGACGGCCGGCGTGGTCATCGTGAATCTGACGGACCCGCTCAAACCCGTGGTTGCGGCGGTGATACCAATCAAGGGGGCGCGCTCGACCGCTTTGCAATTCCGCTATCTGGCAGTCACCGACGATACGGGCCTGCGCGTGATCGACGTCACCATACCGGAGCGCGCAAAACTGGTGGAGTCCGCCTTTGTGCCGCTGACCGACGCGGACCGCGTACATATCGCGCGCACGTACGCTTACGTCGCCGGCGGCAAGGAGGGGCTCGTGATCGTGGACATCGAGAACCCGGAAAAACCGTGGGTCTACATGAAATACACCGCCGACGGCACGTTGAACGACGTGCGCGACGTGACGGTCGCTTCAACCAACGCATCGGCCTTCGCGTACGTGGCCGACGGACGCAACGGGCTCAAGGTGATCCAGTTGACCGCACCCGATACGCAACCGAAGTTTTACGGTTTCAGCCCCGAGCCGAAACCGCAGGTCGTCGCATGGCACAAGACACGCACGCCGGCATTGTCGCTGTCGCGCGCGCTCGAGCGCGACCGCGGCGTCGACGAAACCGGCGGCCAGGTCGCAGTCTTCGGGCGTATCGGCTCGCGGCCGCTCAACCTCGAGGAACAACGCAAAATGTACCTCAAACCCGACGGCACGCCGTGGACGGTCAAAGACAATCCTAACCCTGCGCCGAAGAAGCCATGATCGCACACCGCCAATTGCTGATGATAGTTGCCATCGCCGTCCTGCTGCCGGTCGCGGCCGCGCGCGGCGCATCGTCGCTGCCCCAGTACTCGCACGACAAGACGCTCGGAGTCGGCACTTGCGCCAGCAGCCTGTGCCACGGCGCAATCGAAACGTGGAAGGATTCCAACGTTCGGCAGAACGAATATGTGACATGGTCGCGCTCGGACAAGCACGCGCGATCCTATTCGGTATTGCTTAACGACCGCTCCAAGGAAATCGCCAGGAAGCTCGGCCTGCCCGAGCCTGCGCACAAGAGCGACCTGTGCCTCGATTGTCATACCCACAATCCCAAGCCGGCTCAGCGCGGCGAGGGTTTCCAGATTTCTGACGGCGTATCGTGCGAAGCCTGTCACGGGCCCGCGGAGCGCTGGGTCAAGAGCCATGTGGAAACGGATGCAACGCATGCCGATAACGTGTCGCGCGGCATGTATCCGACCAATGATGACGTATCGCGCGCGCGTCTTTGCCTCTCCTGCCACATCGGCAACCAGGAAAAATTCGTCACGCACAAGATCATGGCGGCCGGGCATCCGCGCATGAGTTTCGAGCTCGATACTTTCACGCAGATCGGGCCGGCGCATTTCCAGGTCGACGACGACTGGGTGAGGCGCAAGGGATCGTGGGATAACGTTCGGGCCTGGGCGATCGGCCAGGCTGTGGCGGCGCAGGATCTGCTGGCGCTCCTGCAAAGTCCGCGCGGTCGCGACGGGCTGTTCCCGGAGCTCGTGCTGTTCGATTGCCATTCCTGCCATCACGCGATGGGCGACAAGCGCAATACGGCGGCGCGCGTCGGGGCGGGCCCCGGGTTCGTGCGCCTGAACGATGCCAGTCTGCTCATGCTGCGGCAGATCGTCCGTCGCGTGGCGCCATCCGAGGCGGAAAATTTTTCGCAGCAGGTCGCGCTGCTGCACAAGGCGGTTGCCACCGGCAGCGACGCGCTCGCGCACGCGCGCACGGTCGAAACGTCGATCACGGCGATGATTCCGAAAATAAGCGCCCACCGGTTTACCGGGGACGACGTGAAAGCCATCCTGACGGGCCTCATCGACGATGGCCTGGCCGGCCAGTACACCGATTACCAGGGCGCCGAACAGGCGACGATGGCGGTGCAGAGCGTGGCGGAATTCATGGGCCGGCACCAGATGATCCGCACGCAGCCGCTCAGGCCGTCGATGAAGCGGCTGCTCGCCGCGGTGGCGCGTGACGAGAAATATCAGCCGGCCGAATTTGAAAAGGCCTTGCGCGAACTCAAGGCCGGGATAGAAACGGGGGCAACCAAGTGAGCGACAGCGTCCGTATTGCAATCATAGGTTCCGGCCCGAGCGGGCTTTCATGTGCCGCGCATGCCGCGGAACTGAACGTGCCGCATGTGCTGCTCGAGGCCGAAGAGCATCCTTCGCATACGATATTCCGCTATCAGAAGGGCAAGCACGTGATGGCGGAGCCGGGAATCCTGCCGTTGCGCAGCCCGATCACCTTTGCGGCGGGCAAGCGCGAGGCGATTCTCGGCAAGTGGGACGAGGAGCTTGCAAAATACAAAGTCAATATCCGCCACCGTGCGCCGGTGACCGCCATTACCGGCGCCAAGGGCGCATTCGAAATCAAGACGGCCGGGGGCGAGACGGTCAAGGCCGAGCACGTCGTGCTGTGCATCGGCTTGCAGGGCAACATCCGCAAGCTGGGCGTGCCCGGCGAAGACCTGGAGCGCGTGCAGTACCAGCTCGACGATCCGGCCGAGTACAACGGCGAGACGATCATCGTGGTGGGCGCCGGCGATGCGGGCATCGAGAACGCGCTGGCACTGGCTGAAAACAACCGCGTTATCCTGATCAACCGGGTGGACGAATTTCCGCGCGTCAAGCAGGGCAACATCGATCTCGTGACCGCCGCGATTCGCGACGGCAAGATGGAATGCCGTTTCAGCACGAGCGCGCAAAAAGTTGATGCGGTCGATACGGACGGCAAGCCGTTGTGCTTCGTCGCGCAGACGCCGCAAGGGGTGGAAAACATCGCGTGCCACCGCGTGATCGCCCGGCTGGGCGCGATCCCGCCGCGCAAACTCGTTGAAAGTTTCGGCATCCAGTTTCCGAACCAGACCATGGAAGCGGTGCCGCAGGTTTCGGCGACCTACGAGTCGAACGTGCCGGGGCTGTACATCATCGGCGCGCTCGGCGGCTATCCGCTGATCAAGCAGGCAATGAACCAGGGCTACGAGGTGGTCGAATACATACTCGGCAACCCGGTGGAGCCGGCCGACGAAAACCTGCTGAAGGCCAAGTTCAAGAATTTCACGCGGGCGAAGAACGTATCCGACGCGCTCGCGCTGATCCAGGCTAATGTGCCGCTGTTCAAGGACCTGACCACGCTGCAGCTGCGCGAGTTCATGCTGGACAGTGAAGTGCAGGCGCCCAAGAGCGGCGAACTGATCTTCAAGAAAGATGACTATACGAATTCGTTTTATTCGATCGTCGACGGCGAGGTGATGATCGAAGTGCCGGAGAAAGGGGGCAAGATCAAACAGGTCGCCCTGAAGAAAGGCCAGTTTTTCGGGGAACTGGGTCTGCTGTCCGGGCGGCGCCGTTCCGGCACGGTGCGCGCCGGTGCGAATTGCGTGCTGGTCGAGACGCCGCGGCGCTCGATGCTGAAGCTGATCGCGAGCATCGAGTCGGTGCGGCGCCAGATCGACGAGACGTCGCTGCGGCGCGCTGTGCGCACGCAGATTGCGCCGTTCGTGTCGGAAGCCGATCTGGACGAGATGATCAAGGGCGCGGTAATCAAGAGTTACCCCTCGGGGCAGGCGATCTTCAAGGAAGGCGATGTGGCGGACGGGTTGCATCTCATACGCCGCGGCTCGGTCACGATTTCGCGTCTCATCGGCGGCAAGGAGGTCGTGCTGTCGTATGTCGCGGCGGGCAACTATGTCGGTGAAATGGCGTTACTCTCGTCGGACGCCAAGCGCTCGGCAACCGTGCGCGCGGCGGTCAATTGCGAAACGATCCTGCTGTCGGCCAAGATGTTTAACGAGGTCTTGAGCCGCAATGCGACATTGCGCGGCGGGATCGAGGCGCGCGTGCTCGAGCGGCTGTCGAAAAACGTGCAGCGTGAAACCGAGCCCGATCCCGGCAACCTGATCAGCTTCCTGATCGGCCAGGGGCTGGGCGAGGGCACCGACGTCCTGTTGATCGACGAGAGCCTGTGCGTGCGCTGCGACAACTGCGAGAAAGCGTGCGGCGACGTGCACGACGGCACGTCGCGGCTGAATCGCGAGGCGGGCCCCACGTTCGCGAACATCCACGTGCCCACGTCCTGCCGGCACTGCGAAAATCCGCACTGCATGAAAGAATGCCCGCCCGACGCGATCCACCGCAATCCGAACGGCGAGGTGTTCATCGACTCCACCTGCATCGGCTGCGGCAACTGCCAGCGCAACTGCCCTTATGGCGTGATCCAGCTATCGCAGCTGAATCCGAAACGCCACCGGCCGAGCCTGTTGTCGTGGCTGTTGACCGGCATGACGACGGAGCCCGGCCGCGAGGAGCACTATCACAACGACGAGCTCGGCAAGAAGGCGGTCAAGTGCGACATGTGCAAGGACTTGTCGGGCGGTCCCGCCTGCGTGCGCGCCTGTCCCACCGGCGCCGCGATCCGCGTCAGCCCCGAGAAATTCATCGCCTACGCGGGCAAGTAAGGGCGGAGCCGGCTCAGCCCGGGACTTTAGCCCGTGACCGGCGCGGCCGCGCCGGTTTCCTTGTAACGCCGGCCGCGGTCGGCTACGCGCCGGTCGCGCACGAGCTGCATGACCGGCACGCCATAACCGCAACTCGTCATCGTATTGTCGATCTCGATTTCAATGACCTGGCGCGCCGCGCCCTGAAGTTCGCGCGCCGGCTGTTGCAGCAACAATTCCGCAAGCGGCGATTGTGCCACCGGCGTGACGGTGGCCCTGCCGAAGAGCCGCACGGTCGCTGCGTCTTCGCCCTCGAACGAGCTGATCATCACCGTGACCGGGCCGCCCGCCGTGCAATGCCGCGCGGTTTCATTGCCCGAGCCCCTGTAGTCCAGATACGCGACGCGATTGGGGCCGAGGATGTGCAGCGGCACGCCGCCTTTCGCGGACACGTTCACTGGGCCGACGTCGTGGGGCCCGCGCGCGAGAGCGGGATCGGCCGACGCGACAAAGAACAGCGGCGCGTTGCGGATCAGTTCTGCCTGCTCGCCGGTGATCGAAGCGTGATAAGTCGCCATGGCTCGAGTCTTTCGGTTAGAGAACCAATCAGTATGCGTGGCTAAGTGCCGAGCTGGTCCGCGAGAACGAGAAAGTCGCGCGCGTTGATGTCGAACGCGGGCTCGGGACTCAGGTCGGGATGTTTGCCTTTGCCGTATTCGAGCGGGCGCAGCACCAGTGCCGTCTTGAGGCCTTGCTTGGCCGCATGCCGCAGATCGTCCTTGTGCGCCGCGACCAGCATGACTTCGGCGGGCTTCAACCCGAGAATTTCAGCCGCACCCAGGTAGGCTTCGGGATCCGGCTTGTAATGATGAAAAATTTCAGCCGAAAGAATCAGGTCCCACGGCAGTCCTGCGTGCTTCGCCATGTTGTTGAGCAGCGCGACGTTGCCGTTGGAAAGGGTCGCAATGGTGAAATTTTTCTTCAGGCGCTTCAATCCGCGCACCGAGTCGGGCCATGGTTTCAGGCGGTGCCACGCACGGTTGAAATCGGCTTTCTCTTCTTCGGACAGCGCCGCGATTTTGAATTTGACCAGAATCTCGTCGAGGATCATGCGGTGCAGATCGTCGATTTTCGTCCACGGCAATTCGCCGCGCGCAACGCGGTCCATCGCGGGGCGGTAGCCGGCGCGCCATGCGTCGGCGAATTTCGCGGCATTCACGCGCAAACCTTTGGCCTGCGCGAGCGCGCGCACTTCGCGCGCGATGCTGCCGCGCCAGTCGACCACGGTACCGAAAACGTCGAACGCCAGCGCTTTGACGCCCGCGAGTTCGGCCTTCACTTGGCCGCCACGCACATGATTTCGACCAGCGTGTCGGCCGAACCCAGGCGCGCTTCGACGGTCGCGCGCGCCGGCGAATGTTGCGGGTCCATCCATTCCATCCACGCTTCGTCCATTTTCGGTTTCAGGCGCATGTCGGATACGTAGATCACGGCGGACAGGATTTTCGACTTGTCGCTGCCTGCACGCGCGAGCAGCTTGTCGATCTGGCGCAGGATGCTGGCGGTTTGTTCTTTCATGCCAGCTTTGGTGTCTTCGCCGACCTGGCCGGCGAGATACAAAATGCCGGCGTATTCGACCATGTCCGAGAGGCGCTTGTCGGGATCGTAGCGGACGATTTCGTTGTTCATCTCATGGCTCCGTTGCGTCGTTGCCGCCTACTGCGCGGCGGTGACCATGATTTCGACCAGCGTATCGGGCGTGCCGAGCCGCGTTTCGACGGTCGCGCGCGCGGGCGGATTCTTCGGGTCGATCCACGCCATCCACGCTTCGTCCATGCCGGGTTTCACGCGCATGTCGGCGACGTAGACCACCGCGGACAGCAGGCGCGATTTGCTCGAGCCCGCAAGCTTCAGCAGCGCGTCGATCTTGCCGAGGATTTCCTCGGTCTGGCCTTTGCTCGAGGCGGCGCGATTGTCGGCGGTCGTGCCGGCGAGATAAACGACGCCGTTGTGGATCACTGCGCGGGACAGGCGTGCGTCTGAATGATGGCGTGTGATGCTGCTCATGGACTACTCCTTGGACGGTTGAAAGGAAATCGGCTGAAGGAAACTGCGGTTTTTTCTTGTGTGTGCGATTGTGCAATGGACGCGGGAATGCTGCAAGCGCGGTTCCGGCGCCTTGCTGCGGTTACAATATGCACCGCACCGGCGCGTCTCCACAGCGGCGGCTCGCCGGCGCGTGTCGCCGCCCGAATCCAATCACAATTCCGTTCGTTTGCGAGGTGAGGAGATGAACCAGATCCGTTTGAGCATTGCGTTATCGGTCTGCGCGATCGGCGTATCGGTCGCTGACACAGTGCTCGCGCAGCCGGCGTATCCCGCGAAGAGCATCACGCTGGTCGTGCCGTTTTCGCCCGGCGGCAGCACCGATCTCATTACGCGTATCGTTGCCAGGGAATTGAGCGGGCAGTTCGACAAGCAGGTGCTTGCCGACAACCGCGCCGGCGGCGGCGGTGTCATCGGCTGGAACGCCGTAGCGCGCTCGGCGCCCGACGGCTACACCGTGCTTGCAACCGAATTGTCGTTTGCGATCGCCGCGGGCCTGATTCCGAACCTGCCGTTCGATCCGCGCAAGGATTTCCTCCACGTGACGACCGCGACCACGGTGCCGCACGTGCTGGTGGTGACGCCTTCGCTGCCGGTGAAGAACGTCAAGGAACTGCTCGCGCTCGCGCGGGCGCGGCCGGGCGAGTTGAACTACGGTTCGGGCGGCAACGGTACCAATACGCATCTGGGATCGGAGCTTTTAAAAAACCTCACGGGCATCAAGATGGTCCACGTGCCGTACAAAGGCGCCGGCGCGGTGCTGCAGGACCTGATGGGCGGCCAGGTGCAGGTGCTGATCTCAGCTGTGCCGACCGTGGTGCCCTATGTCAATGCGAAGAGATTGCGCGCATTGATGGTCACGGACGACAAGCGCACGCGCGTGCTGCCCGATGTGCCGTCGGCGGCGGAGGCCGGCCTGCCGAAGATGAACATGCAGTTCTGGGTCGGCTTCGCCGTGCCTGCGGGCACGCCGCAGCCCGTCGTCGAGCGCTTGAACCAGGCCATCGCCGCGGTGCTGAACGGCGCGGAATCGAAAAAGCGCCTGATCGAACTCGGCGTCGATACGGTGGGGAACACGCCTGCGCAGGCCACCAAGCTGGTGGCGGACGAAATGGATCGCTGGACGGCCGTCATCAAGGCGGCAGGAATCAAGGCCGAATAACGGGCATTGAGAATATGGAAAAGAGATTGCCGCTGCAGGGCATACGCGTCGTCGAATTCGTGCACGTGATCATGGGGCCGAGCTGCGGGCTGGTGCTCGCGGATCTCGGCGCGGAGGTCATCAAGGTCGAGCCGCTCGACGGCGACCACACGCGCAAGCTGACCGCGTCCGGCGCGGGATTCTTTCCGACGTTCAACCGCAACAAGAAAAGCATCGCGGTCGACCTGAAATCGAAAGAGGGCCGGGAGATCGTGCTGAAGCTCATCAAGAGCGCGGACGTGCTCACGGAAAATTTCCGGCCCGGCGCGATGGACAAGCTCGGTTTCGGTTACGAAGATTTGAAGAAAATAAAGCCCGCACTGATTTACTGCTCGCTCAAGGGCTTTCTCGCCGGCCCGTACGAAAACCGCGCGGGCCTCGACGAAACCGCGCAGATGATGGGCGGGCTTGCGTACATGACGGGCCCCGTCGGCCGGCCGCTGCGCGCGGGCGCGTCGGTCAACGACGTCATGGGCGGCATGTTCGCGGCGATCGCCATTCTTTCCGCGGTCATCGAGCGCACGGCGACCGGCTGCGGCCAGTACGTGAAAAGCGCGCTGTTCGAGAACTGCGCGTTTCTGATGGGCCAGCACATGACCGAAGGCTTCATGACCGGCAAGCCGGTCGTGCCCATGCCCGACCGCATCCGCGCGTGGGCGGTTTACGATACGTTCAAGACGCGCGATGGCGAAATGGTATTCGTCGGCGTGGTGACGGACACGCAGTGGAAAATATTCTGCGACGCGTTCGGTCTTGCCGAACTGTTCGCCGATCCCGCGCTGAAGACGAACCCGCAACGCGTCGAAGCGCGGCCGCGCGTGATCCCGATTGTCACCGCCTTGTTCGCGAAAATGACCAAGCAGCAGCTGCTCGACAAGTGCGAAGAACTCGGCCTGCCGTACGCGCCCATTACCAAGCCTGAGGACCTCTTCAACGACCCGCATCTCAAGGCGTCCGGCGGGCTCGCCGACATCACGCTGATGAACGGCGTCAAGACGCAGGTGCCGATCATGCCGATCGAGATGGACGGCCGCCGCTTCGCCACGCGCCTCGACCTGCCGAAAGTCGGCGAGCATACGCGCGAGATGCTGAAGGATCTCGGCTATGCATCGCAGGACATTGACCGCCTGATCGCGAGCGGCATTGCTCGTGCGGCGTAATTTGTATCGATCACAAGTCGGGAGAAATCATGCATAAATTATTTTGTGGATTGGCATTGCTGTTCGCTGCATCGTCATGCTTCGCCGCCGACGCGTATCCAAGCAAGCCGGTGCGCTGGGTCGTGCCGTTTCCGCCCGGCGGCGGCACCGACTTTATCTCGCGCACGCTTGCGGCCAAGCTTTCGGAAGCGTGGGGCGTGCAGGTCGTCGCGGACAATCGTCCCGGTGGCGGCGGCACGCTGGGACTCGGCATCGCGGCCAAAACCCCGCCCGACGGCTATACCATCGTGCTGGGGCAGACGTCGAATATATCGGTCGCCCCCGCACTCTACGGAAAGCTCACCTACGACCCCGTGCGTGACCTGCAGCCGGTCACGAACGTCGTGTTCTCGACGCTGGTCCTCGTGTCGCACCCGTCGTTCCCGGCGCGCAATGCGAAGGAACTGATCGCTTACGCACGCGCCAAGCCCGGCGCGGTCACGTTCGGCTCGCCGGGCAACGGCACCATCGGCCATTTGTCGATGGAGCTGCTGAAAACGATGGCGAAAATCAACATGCTGCACATTCCATACAAAGGGGCTTCGATTGCGATCACCGAATTGATCGGCGGGCAGATCGTGCTGTACGCGAGCAGCATGCCGCCCGCGCTTCCCCTCATCGCCGGCGGCAAATTGAAAGCGCTCGGCGTGACGTCCGCGAAGCGCCTGGCGCCGCTGCCGAATGTGCCGACCATCGCCGAAAGCGGAGTGCCCGGATACGAAGCGGTGAGTTGGTACGGCGTGTTCGTGCCGGCCGGCACGCCGAAGGACATCGTCGCCAAGCTGCACGCGGACGTCGTGCGTATTCTCAAATCGCCGGACATCAAGGAACGCTTTGCCGGCGAAGGCGGCGATATCGCCGCCGACACGCCGGAAGAGTTCGCTGCATTCATCCGCAAGGACATTCCGAAGTGGGCCAAGGTCGTGAAAGACGCCTCGGTCAAGGTCGACTGAGCGAAAGTTGGACGATGGCGAAACTTTCGATTGCCGCGCTGACGACGCTCGCCACCGACGCATTGCGTTCACATGGTGCATCCGAGTCTTCGGCAAGTATCACCGCCAAATATCTCGTAGCCGCCGATGCGCAGGGATTGGGCACGCATGGCGTCGCACGCGTGCCGACGTATTGCGATCATCTGAAATCGGGCCGCGCGCGCGGCGACGCGGTGCCGCGCATCGTGAACGAGAAGCCGGCGGCATGCCTTGTCGATGCGGGATACGGCCTCGGCTTCGAGCCGACGGAATTCGCGCTCAAAGAGGCGATCGAACGCGCGGCCAAACACGGTGTCGGATTCGCCGGCGTTACGAAGAGCCATCATTGCGGCGCCCTGGGCATCCTGCTCGAAGCAGTCGCGGCTCGCGGCATGGTGGGCATCGCGTTCAGCAATGCGCCGTCGGCCATCATGGCGTGGGGCGGAACCAGGCCGATCTTCGGGACGAATCCGATTGCCGCGATATTCCCGCGCAAAGAGGGCGCGCCACTGGTCATCGACATGTCTCTCACGCAGGTCACGCGCGGTCAGATTCTGCTGTATGCGAACGCCGGCAAGCCGATTCCCGAAGGCTGGGGCAGGGACAAGGACGGCAACCCGACAACCGATGCGCACAAGATTCTCATCGGCGGCAGCCTGCACGCAGTCGGCGGGCTGAAAGGCACGATGCTGGCATTTGCCGTCGAGATCCTGTGTTGCGCGCTGATGGGCGCGTCGCTGTCGCATGAGGTCGAGCCTATGCTGGTCAACAATGGCAAGCCGATGGACCTCGGCCAGGCGTTCCTGGTCATCGATCCCGCCGCGCTCGCCGGCAATGAGCGCTATTTCGAGCGCGTCGAAACATTAATTGCCGCGATGCTTGAAGACGACGAAGTGCGCCTGCCCGGCGCGCGCCGCGTCGAGAATACTGCGCGCGCAGAGAAAGAGGGCATCGAAATCCCGGCCGAGCTGGAAAAGCAACTGCGCGAACTCGCCCGGTCTTAAGTTGCCTTGCGCCCGCGGCCGGCGTAACGTATGCCGGCATAACAAAAATTGAATCGACCAGGGGAGGACTTCATGATTACAAGACGCGAGTTCGTCATCGGCGCCGCCGCGACCGGCGCTTTGCTGCACGCCCGTTTCGGTTTTGCCAAGGCATCCCAGCCGGCGACGCCGGTAAACTTCGAAATACCGGCGGGTGCCTGCGATTGCCACACGCATATCCACGGCGATCCGGCGAAGTTCCCGTGGTTCCCGGGACGCACGTATACGCCGGAGATGGCGACGCCGGAGGAAATGTCGGCGCTGCATAAATTCTTGCATATCCAGCGTGTCGTGATCGTCACGCCGAGCGTCTACGGGCCTGATAATTCGGCGACGATCTACGGCATGCAGGCGCGCGGCAAGGATGCGCGCGGCGTCGCTGTGATCGACGACAAAACGACGGATGCAGAGCTCGACCGGCTCGCGAAACTGGGTTTCAAAGGCATCCGCCTCAACCTTGCTACCACCGGTGTGAGCGATCCCAATGTCGCGCGTCAGCGTTTTCTAGCAGCCGCCGAGCGCGTCAAGAGCCACAACTGGCATATCCAGCTCAATACGACGCTGCCGGTCATTGCTGCGATGAAAGACGCGCTGGCAGCGTCACCGGTGCCTATAGTGTTCGACCACTACGGCAACGCGAACGAAGAACTCGGCGTGAGTCAACCGGGATTTTCCGATCTCGTCGCTCTAGTGAAGTCGGGCAAAGCCTACGTCAAGATTTCGGTCACCGCGGGTCCCCGCAAGAATTACGCGTACTTCACGCCGCTCGCGAAAATGTTGATTGCGGCAAATGTCGATCGCTGCATATGGGGATCAAACTGGCCGCATCCGAACTCGGTGAACGGCAGCACGGAAAAAGTCTCGCCGCTGTGGCAGGTCGACGACGGTCTCGTGCTGAACCTGCTGCCGGTGTGGGCGCCCGACGCCGCGGTGCGCAAGAAAATTCTCGTCGTCAATCCGGCAAGATTGTACGAGTTCTGAGTTTCGTCATCCGGCGCGAGGAGGGGCAATGAAAATATTTTCATCGCTGCTTGCACCGCTTGTTCTCGCGACTTTGACGTTTGGCATTGTCGGCGACAGTGGCGCGCAAACGGCGGGTGCCGAAGTCGCTGGGCAGTTCGCGCCGACCGGCAAACTGCGCATCGGCGTGCTGATGCTCGCGTATTTCGCCAACGACGAATCCGGTGGCCTCAAGGGGTGGGTGCCGGAACTTGGCATCGAACTCGCGCGACGGCTTGGCGTCGCGTACGAATTCGTGCGCATCGAGAATCCGGCGGAAATGATAGACGCGTTCCGCACCAATAAAGTCGATGTTGCGTTCATCGGCATTACCAGGGACCGCGCCGCAGTGTTCGATTACGGTCCGGTCGTCATCGGGCTCAGGACATCTTTCCTGGTGCCGGCGGAGTCGAAAATAAAAAGTATTCCCGAAGTCGATCAGACGGGCATACGCATCGTGGTTCCGGCGCGCAGCGCGCAAGGCGAACACCTCGACAAAATCATTACGAAGGCGACGCTGATCCGGGTGCCGGTCGAGACGCCGCAGCCGGCGGTCGACATGCTCATCGCGCGCACGGCCGACGTATTCAGTCACGCGGTGCCCATGCTGGTGACGGCGCGGCCGGCCCTCGCGGGTTCGCGCATCCTGCCGGGCAGTTATTACGACATCCCGATCGCAATCGGCTACGCGAAAGGCCACAGCGCGGCGGTCGTCGAGTTCTGCCGCAAATTCGCGGACGACGTGAAAGCTTCCGGCTTTCTGCAGCAGGCGGTCGACCGCATGGGCGGCAAAACCGAAGGCGTCGTGGTCATGACGCAGTAACCTCGCATGCGCACGACACGCTACGCATTGCGCGCGTTGGCGCTGACGATCGTGCTGCCGGCCTTTGCCGCGGAATATCCGAACCGGCCGGTGCGCATCATAGTGCCGCTCGCGCCGGGCGGCGGCACCGACAACCTCACCCGCATCATCGCGCCGCGGCTGACTGAGTTGCTCGGTCAGCAGGTTGTGGCGGAAAACCGGCCGGGCGCCGGCGGCCAGATCGGCACGGATTACGTGGCCAAGGCAACTCCGGACGGTTACACGATCCTCAACGTCGAGAGCTCGTTCGCGAGCAATCCGAGCATCTTCCGCAAGCTTCCGTACGACACGCTGAAAGATTTCGCGCCGGTCTCGCTGCTCGCGGTCACGCCCAACGTGTTGATGGTCCATCCCTCGGTGCCGGCCAGGTCGCTCAAGGAACTGATCGCGCTCGGCAAAGCGCGGCCGCAGCTTTTCACGTTTGCGATGGGCGGACTGGGAACCGCCACGCATCTTGGCATCGAGCAGTTTCGCGCCGCTACCAAAATCGATCTCGTAGTGGTGCCGTACAAGAGCGGCGGGCTCGCGACCGCCGACGTGCTCGCGGGGCAGGTGACGATGTTGTTCGGAGGCACGAGCTCCGCGTCGGGCTATGCGCGGGCGGGCAGGTTGCGCGCCATCGCCGTCACAGGCGGGAAACGCAATCCGTCATTGCCAGATACGCCGACGTTTGCGGAACTTGGCATGACGGCGGTGGATTCGCAGAGCTATTTCGGCGCGGTCGCGCCGGCTGCGGTATCCAAGGACATAATCGGCATATTGAACGGCGCAATCCGCGCGGCGCTGCAATCGCCCGACGTGCGGCGTCTGCTCGCGGAACGCGGCTACGATATCGTGGGTAGCACGCCCGAGGAATACGCGGCGAACATTCGCAGCGAAATAGCGAAGTGGGAGAACGTCGTGAAGTCCACGAATATGGCGCGTTTGAATTAAGGGCGCGCCGGAAATCCGTGTCCTATAATTGCCGTTACCTATTGCTTCGGAGCGTTCGAGCCGGCATGCGCACAATTACGACAGTATTTCTTGCAGCAACCGTTCTTCTGGGCGCAATGCCTATGGCCGCGCATGCGCAGGAATTTCCCGCCCGGCCGCTGCACCTGATCGTGCCGCTTTTGCCGGGAGCAGGCACCGATGTGATCGCGCGCACATTTGCCAATGCGCTTGCACAGGGGCTGGGCCAGCAAGTCGTTGTCGAGAACAAGGCGGGGGCGGCGACGACGCTGGGCGCCAACTTTGTTGCCAAGAGCACGCCCGACGGCTATACGCTGCTGGTCGCGACGACGAGCACGCTGGCCGTGCTGCCGACCGTGCAATCGACGCCGTACGACACCGTGAAGGATCTCGCGCCGATCGCGGCATTCTCGGTCTCGCCGTTCGTGCTGTGCGTGTCGGCCGAATCGCGCTTCAAGACGCTCGGCGATTTGATCGCCGCGGCGAAAGCCGAGCCCGGCAAGCTGACTTACGCATCGAGCGGCACGGGCACCTTGACGCAGATGGCGGTGGAACTCGTCAGCGTCGTCGCCAAAATCAATCTGTTGCACATACCGTATAAAGGCGTGACGGGCGCGTATCCCGATGTGCTCGGCGGGCGCATCGATTTGATTGCGGATGCGCCCGCGTCGACGCTGCCGCAGATCAAGGCCAATAAATTCCGCGCGCTCGCGGTGACGAGCATGCGGCGCAGCCCGATGCTGCCCGACGTGCCGACCGTGGCCGAGTTGGGCCTGAAAGGCGCCGAGTCCGATTTCGTTACCGGCATCCTCGCGCCCGCCGGAACCCCGCGCGCCGTGATCGCGCGTTTGCAGAACGAGGCGCTGAAGGTCGCCAATAGCGCGTCGTTCCACGAATTTCTGGCGACGCAGGGTTACGAACCGCTCTCCGCGAATTCGGCGGACTTTGCGAAAGAAATAAGGGACGGCCTCGTGAAGTGGGCGGCCGTCGTCAAGGAACGCAACATCAAGGTCGAGCAATAGCGGCTCGTTCTAAAGCATTTGCCACAGAGGGCACAGAGAACATTCTTTTTAATACCCCCTTGAGGGGTACAGAGACTTCGTCATTCCCGTGCAGGCGGGAATCCAGACGTCTTCAATCTGTTAAATTTTCCGGGCTCCCGCCGGCGCGGGAGCGACGAATGAGTTAAGTCGCGCTATTCGCGCACGGCGACGTTGAACATCGGCTCGCCGCGCGCCAGGTGGCCGAAGTTCGCGATGAACATTTCGGCGCAACGCTGCTCGTTGCCGGCTGAGGCCGAGGCATTGTGCGGCGACACGATCACGTTGGGCAGGTCCCATAGCGGCGAATCCGCCGGCAGCGGTTCCTGGACGTGCGCGTCGAGCGCGGCCCCGCCCAGGTGCCCGCTGCGGACCGCGGCGATGAGCGCGGCTTCGTCCACGACCTCGCCGCGCGCGATGTTGACGAGCTTCGCGCCTTTCTTCATGCGCTTGAACGCGTCCGCGTTGACGAGATTGCGCGTTTCCTTCGTGAGCGGGCAGGTGAGAACGATCCAGTCGGCGCACGGCCACAACTCGGGCAGCCTGGATGGCGGATGCATTTCGTCGACCGGGTCGCCGGCCTGCATTGGACTGCGCCGCACGCCGATCACCTTGAGCCCGAACGCGCGCGCGTAACCGGCGAACACTTTGCCGATCGCGCCGACGCCGATCAAAAGCAGCGTCTGGCCGCGCAGATCGGGCGGCAGCGCGTTGCCGCGCAGCGGCCGCCATTCGTGCTTTTGCTGCCCCTGTTCGTAGCCGTGAAAGCCGCGCGCGAGCATCAGGAGGCCGGTGAATCCGGTCTGCGCGACGGGCTCGGCGTTCGAGCCGGTCGAACTCGTGATGATCACGCCGCGGTCGGCGAGCGGAAGCATGAACTTCTGCTGCCACACGCCGGAGCTTGCGGAATGCAGCCACTTGAGGCTTTTCGATGCGAGCGCGGCGTCGATGCAGGCAGCGTAGAGCTGCTCGTTGAACCGGATATCGCGGTCGATGAACGTGCAGTCGATGCGGTCGCAGTCGGCCTGCGAGAGGCGCGCGCCCGGCGCTTCGGGCAGCGTCGTGAATTCAACGGAAGCGTTGCCGGTGCGGCCGGCGGCTTTGAACGCGCCGCCGAAAGCGGCGATGAACTGCCTGGAAACGAGTGCGGTGGTCATGAAGGCTTTCTGACAGAGTAGCGGGTTTCTCGGGGAAATCGGCCAAATCGAACGGCACGGCAGAATAATGAGTGAAGATTGCCGGTGTCAACCTGGATGCGGCGCGCTGCACGGCATGCTGGTTCAACGGCGTAGAATTCGTCCGGTCGCGGAGATCGTTCAATGAATAAGCGTCGGCATTCCGGATTTTTCATGGCAGCGATGTTCGTGTTCGCGGTTTTCGCGGCAGGCATTGCCATGAACGAGTGTCGCGCGCAGTCCGGCCACACCGACGTGCTCGATCCGCACGCGCTGCCGCTCGGCGACGGCAAGGTGAGCGCGGAGCCGCGGCGCGGTTACGTGTATTCGTGCATGACGCAGTTTCGCGGCGGCGGCGCGGAGCACGCGGGCGACTGGATACGCGGATCGACGTGGGACGCAACGCGCAAGATCCACGTGCGCGGCGAAGTCACGTGGCCCAACGCAACGTTCACGATCACCACCGCGAACGGGGAGCGGCGCGTCACCGGCAACGGGCTGCCGGTCAATCATGCGACCGGAACTTTTCCGGTGCGCCGCGACGATCCGGCGTTTCAGATCGACCGCAATCCGAGCTCGATAGAAGCACAGCAAATCGGCTTTACGCTGCCGTTGTTGCCGTCGCCTGCGGGTACCGCATCCTGCGTGCCGATGGGAATGATAGGCGTGGCTTTGAGCGGCGTCGCGCTATTCAATGCGCTCGACGCCGCGGGTCGCGATGCGGTGGCGCACGAAGTGCAGGACCTCTGCAACGGCCATCCCGAAATGCGCGGGCAATATCATTATCACGGCCCGAGCACCTGCGTGCCGGGCGCGAACGGCAACGCCACTCTGGTGGGCTATGCGCTCGACGGCTTCGGCATTTACAGCATATACGACGCGAACGGCCGGGAATTGACGAACGCCGATCTCGACGAATGCCACGGCCGCACGGGCCGCATCAAGTGGGAGGGCCGGGAAGTCACGATGTATCACTACGTGATGACGAGGGAATATCCGTACACCGTCGGTTGCTACCGCGGCACGCCCGCACGCATGCAGCAGGCGCGATTCAGCGATGGCCCGCCGCCCGGCAAAGGCGGCGCCCGCCGGCCGCCGCCCGAAGCGATCGCCGCGTGCAACGGTCTGGCGGACGGGGCACAATGCAGGTTCACCGCGCCGCGGGGCGATACGATCGGCGGAGTTTGCCGCTCGCCGGCGGGCGAACTGGCGTGCGTGCCAGGCATGCGGTGAGCGGTCCTGCAATTGCGCCGGTTTGTGCAATCATGCATCCGACATATGGAACTTGATTCCGCGTCCGGACGATAAAAAAAGCTTTGCGACAGGTTCAGGAGGAAACATGCAGCACATAAGAATATGTTTGCCCGCATTGTTGCTGGTGCTGAGCGGCTTCGCCGCCGCCCAGGCTTACCCCGATAAACCGATACGTGTCCTCGTGCCGTTCGCGGCGGGCAGCGGCACCGATATCCTGGCGCGCGTGGTGACCGAGGAATTGCGCGCTTCGATGGGCGCGAATTTCGTGATCGACAATCGCGCGGGTGCTTCCGGCCAGATCGCGGCGGAACTGGTGGCGAAAGCGAATCCCGACGGCTATACGTTGTTTCTTTCCACCAATACGCCGCACTCGGCGAATCCTTTCCTGTTCAAGAAGATCAACTACGATCCGGTCAGGGATTTCGACGCAGTCGCGCGCATGATTTACTTCGTGTTCATTCTCGTCGTCAATCCGAATTCAAATATCAAAACGGTTCCCGAACTGATCGCGCACGTCAAAGCCAACGCCGGCAAGATTTCGTACGCGTTCGGCAACAGCACGGGGCAGGTCAACGGCGCTTACTTCGTCAGCGCCGCGAAGATCGATGCGTTGCCCGTTCCGTACAAGAGCACGCCGCCCGCGATGACCGATTTGATTTCCGGGCAGGTGCAGTTCATGTTCGTCGATGCCGCATCGAGCCAGGGCAACGTCAAATCCGGCCGCCTGCGTGCGATCGCGGTGATGTCGGACAAGCGCTCCGACTTGTTCCCCGATCTGCCCGCCGTCGGCGAAACCGTGCCGGGCTTCGACACCGTGCCGTGGGCCGGCATGTTTGCGCCCGCAGGAACGCCGAAGGCCGTCATCAACAAGCTGAACGCGGAAATCGTGAAGGCGATCAACAAGCCGGCGGTCAACCAGCGCCTTGCGGAAATGGGCCTTGCGCCCGGGTCGAGCACGCCGGCCGAACTCGACCGCTTTGTCAAAGAACAACTCGCGGCGTGGGGAAAGAAAATCAAGGATGCGGGGATACAGCCAGAGTAGCGCGGCCGTTACATTTAGGCAGATAATATTTGGCAACTAAATTCTGGCACCTAAATTTTGATCCTGCCTCGGTTTCACATACACCACATGCCGCACGTATCCATTTCCAGTCGCGCGCTTAGCGAGATCCGAGAGCGGATGGCACGTTATAAACGTGCGACCGGTATTCGTATTACCGGCCCACTCGAGGAAGATTGCCGAGCACCGGATAGTATTGAAGAGGCGTGGGTAATCGAGAAACTTTATGGACCTCCTCAGCGATGGGTGTTCAATGTAGTTCCTCTCGACGAGCTGACGGAAGAATCTGTTGACCCTGGAGAAAGCTTTCACGTCGAAGAAGTGAACGGAGTTTCTATCGGAATTCT
>CAZEAX010000024.1:0-21253 GCA_964510405.1 uncultured Streptomyces sp.
ATCAAGTCCAAGCCCGGCGACAAAGTCGAGGACGGCGACACGCTGATCGTGATCGAGTCGATGAAAATGGAAATCCCGGTGATTACCGAGGACGGCGGCACCGTCAAGGAAATACTCGTCAAAGAAAAAGATCCGGTCGCCGAAGGCCAGGTCGTCGCGATACTCGAAGGCTGACAACGGTTCTCCCGCGGCCCGCGCTTCGCTCAAATCTCCGCCAGTTCCCGCAGTTTCTTGATTGCTTCATCGCGCGAGGCGCGCACCCGCGCTTCCGCGGCGCGTTGCGCGCGCTCGCCGTCGCCCTCGCGCACGGCCTTGATGAGTTCCTGCCAGTGCTTGACCGACTGGCGCCGGCGTAACTCGCTCGCCAGTCCCAGCCGTGAGTAACGCACGGTCTGCCGGGCGAGGGCGTCGAGGATCGCGCGCAGGCGCGCGCTGCGTGAAGCCGCGGTAAGCGCGCGGTTCAGGCGGAACACGCATTCGACATATTCATCGCTGTGCCGTGCATTGCGCGCGAGCCGTGAGAGTTCGGCGACCTCTGCTTCGAGCAGCGGCAACAGTTTCGAACGCTCGGGATCCTCCGCGATGCCGCGGTCACGCAGGCCGTTCAGCGCGACGCGGATATCGAAAATTTCCCGGACTTCCTGAATGCTGAGTTTGGTGACCTGCGCACCGCGGCGCGCGAGGATGGTCACCAGTCCGTCCTTTTCCAGCAGGCGCAGCGCGTCGCGCACCGGCCCGCGACTCACGCCGAACTCGGCGGCCAGGGCCTGTTCCATGATGCGCTGGCCCGGCGCGTAGGCGCCGGCGGTGATGCGGTTCGCCAGTTGCGCTGCGATCTGTTCGGGCAGGGAAAGCATCGGCGCGCCGGCGGCGGGCGGTGCAGGTGCGGCTGCGGCGGGTGTGACGCGGATCGATCGGGCAGGTTGTCCCATCGCGCTAACTTAGCCGGATTCGTGTCAGATTGTCAACAATCTTATTGACAACAAAAAGGGCTAGCCGCTAGGATAGGCTCCCCTGAACAATAAGCCGATGCGCGCGCCCGCCTGCCCGGAGTGCGCTGCGCCCACCCGCCGCCCCCACTCATGAGCTGGAGAGCCGAAGCTGAGGAAATTCACCGCCGCCGCGCGCTCGCGGAAGCCTGCGGCGGAGCCGCGGCAGTCGCGAAGCACCATGCGGCGGGCAAGCTCACCATACGCGAACGCATCCACGCGGTGCTCGATCCCGCAAGCTTCCAGGAAGTCGGGAAACTCGCGGGCAAGGCGACGTACGACGAAAGCGGCGCGCTCACCGGATTCACGCCGTCGCCCTATGTCGCAGGCATCGGCAAAATCGACGGCCGGCCCGTCGCGATCGGCGGCGAGGACTATACGATCAAAGGCGGCGCGGGATTCGGCGGCCAGCGGCGCAAAGGCGGGCAAGGCGGGTTCATTGAAGACCTCGCGTGCCAGTACCGGATTCCGCTCGTCAATCTCGTCGACGGCGTCGGCGGCAGCGTGACTTCGATTTCGCGCCGCGGACATGCGACGTTTCCAGGCTCGGGTCCCGACGGATTCGAGCGCTCGGTCGAATTGATGGGCATCGTGCCGGTCGTCAGCGCCGTGATGGGAACCGCCGCCGGCGGGCCTTCCGGGCGCGCAATACTCGCGCACTGGACCGTGATGGTCAAAAACCACAGCCAGATTTTCGCCGCGGGGCCTCCGGTGGTCGAGCGTGCGTTCGGCACCAAGGTCACGAAGGAGGAACTCGGCGGCCACAAGATGGCGGTCGACACCGCCGGCACCATAGACAACGCGGCGGACGACGAAGCCGATTGCTTGAAGCAGATCCGGCGTTTTCTTTCGTACATGCCGTCCAACGTGTGGGAGCTGCCGCCGCGCCCGGCGTGCAGCGATCCGGTCGACCGCTGCGAAGATGCGTTGGTCGACATCGTTCCGCGCTCGCAACGCCAGCCGTATAACATGCGCAAGTTGATCGAGCTGGTCGTCGATAAAGGTTCGGGGTTCGAGATCCAGCCGACGTTCGGGCGCGCGGTGATCACAAGCCTCGCGCGCATGAACGGCATCGTGGTCGGCATCATCGCCTACAATCCAATGTTCGGCGGCGTCGTTGACGTCAAGGCGGCGCGCAAGCAGACGCATTTCACCGAGCTGTGCGACACGTTCAACATCCCGCTCGTCTATT
The DNA here is from genome assembly GCA_964510405.1 of uncultured Streptomyces sp. Classification (GTDB taxonomy): domain Bacteria; phylum Pseudomonadota; class Gammaproteobacteria; order Burkholderiales; family SG8-41; genus PALSA-1004. Next base: position 2,182 of record CAZEAX010000024.1, read on the forward strand.
TCGTCGACGTGCCGGGATTCCAGATCGGCATGGAGGCGGAAGCCGCGGGGATTTTGCGGATCGGCATGCAGGGCCGCTATCTCAACATGCAATTGTCGGTCCCTGTTTACACGGTCGTCGTGCGCAAGTGCTACGGCATGGCGGGCGGCAGCACGATAGACCGCAACGGGCTCAATTTCAAAATCGCGTGGCCGTCCGCGGAATGGGGCTCGCTGCCGATCGAAGGCGGCGTCAAAGCGGCGTTCCGCCGCGAGATCGAAGCCGCGGCCGACCCCGCGCAGAAAGAAGCCGAGATCGAAGCGGAAATCCGCCGCATGACCTCGCCGTTTCTGACCGCCGAAGCGTTCGGCGTCGAAGACATGATAGATCCGCGCGAAACGCGGCCTTATCTGTGCCGCTTTCTTGAAGCGGCGCAGGTCGGCATGAAAACCCGCACCGGTCTGCGCCTGCGCGCAGGCGTGCGGCCGTAAATCGAAATCACCACCGGGGTTTAGCAGTCATGGCATTTGAAAAATTACTCGAAGAATACGAAGCGCGGCGCGCACGCGCGCTCGCCGGCGGCGGTCCCGAAAAATACGCGCGGCGTAAAAAGGCGGGGATGCTCAACGCGCGCGAACGCATCGCCGCGCTTGTCGATTCCGGCAGCTTTATCGAGTCGGGCCTCTTCGGCGCGTCGGGCGTGTATCCGGAGCAGGAAGCGGAAACGCAGACCGACGGCAAGCTCGCCGGCTTCGCGCGCATCGACGGCCGCGACGTCGCGGTAGTCGTCAACGACTTCACCGTGAAAGGCGCGTCGACGAGCGCGACCAACGGCAAGAAGGTCGGCCACATGAAACGCACCGCGACCGAACGCGGCATGCCGCTCGTCATCGTCGGCGAATCGACCGGCGCGCGGCTGCCCGATGCGATGGGCTCGCGCGGCATGGGGATGCTGCTCGGCAACGACAACACGCAGTTCCGGCGCACGCGCGAAACGCCGCTTGCCACCGCCGTTGTCGGCCCGTCGTTCGGCTCGTCCGCATGGCTCGCGTGCCTGGCCGATTTCGCGGTAATGCAAAAGGGCGCGACCATGGCGGTATCGAGCCCGCGCCTGATCGAAATGGCGCTCGGCGCGAAAGTCGATCTCGAAGAACTCGGCGGCTGGCGCATGCATGCCGAAATCACCGGGCTCATCGACCAGGTCGTCGATACCGAGGAAGAGATGTTCGCCGCGATCAAGCGGTTCCTCTCGTATATGCCGAGCCATCACCGCGAGGCGCCGCCGGACGCGCCGGTGCCCGCGGGTTCCGGCGCCGACATGCAGGACGTGTTTGCCATCCTGCCAGAGAAGCGCACCCAGGTGTACGACATGAAGCGCGTGATCAAGGCGCTCGTCGACAAGGACACTTTGTTCGAACTGAAGCCGCGCTTCGGCAAAAGCGCCGTCGTCGGACTCGCGCGGCTTGGCGGCAAAAGCGTGGGCATCGTCGCCAACAATCCGCTGCACCGCGGCGGCGCGCTCGACGCCGATGCGTGCCGCAAGATCGTCGACTTTCTCGTGCTGTGCGATTCCTTCAACATCTCGATCGTGCTGCTCGTCGACACGCCTGGCTTCCAGATCGGCACCGAAGCGGAAAAAAGCGGCGCGCCGGGCAAGATCATGAACTTCATGAACGCGATGACGCTCGTGACCGTGCCCAAGTTGTCGGTGATCCTGCGCAAGAGCTACGGCCGCGCCTACGTCTGCATGGGCGGAGGACGCCACTCCGACGATATCGCTGCATGGCCGACCGCCGAAATCAGTTTCATGAGTCCCGAGTTCGCAACGACCATCGTGCACGGCGTGAAACCGGGCGATGCGGACTATCCGGCGCGGCTGGCGGAAATCGAGCAGGGATCCGATGTGTGGGGCTTGGCGTCGGTGTTCGCTGCGCAGGCGGTCATCCGCCCCGCGGAAACGCGCGATTACCTGGTGCGCATGCTCGACGTCTATAAACTGCGCATGACCAAGGGCGTCGGCCAGCATCTGATGCGCACCTGGCCGACGAGCTATTGAATTTCTCAGCCGGGATGTGCCGGCGTTCTTGTGCCAATTGTGGTTGAAAGGTTTTGATGTTTAACAAAGTGGTTGTAGCCAATCGCGGCGCGGTCGCGGCGCGCGTGCTGCGAGCGTTGTATGAAATGCGCATCAAGTCGGTTGCAGTTTACTCCGAAGCCGATTACGGCGCGCCCTACCTCGAAATGGCGAGCGAGACTTTCGCGATAGGCGCGGCCCCCGCGCGCGACAGCTATCTCAATCAGGATGTGCTGCTCGACGTGTTCAGGCGCGCCGGTGTCGACGGCATGCATCCGGGTTACGGCTTCCTGTCGGAAAACGCGGAATTCGCGCAACGCGTCACCGACGCGGGCGTGCATTTCATCGGCCCGTCGCCCAAATGGATAGACGCGATGGGCCACAAAACGCGCGCGCGCGAAATCGCCGCGCAGCACGGCATGCCGATGTCGAAGGGCTCGGACGTGCTGCCGATGGAACCGGACGCGATACTCGCGGCGGCGCGCGCGATCGGCTACCCGGTGCTCGTCAAGCCGGCGGGCGGCGGCGGCGGCATCGGCATGCTGCCGGCCAAAGACGAAAGCGAATTGCTCGCGGTGGTCGAGCGTTCGCGCTCGATGGCCAGCCGCGGCTTCGGCAATGCGGAGGTCTATCTCGAACGCCTGTTCGAGCGTCCACGCCACGTCGAATTTCAGGTGCTCGGCGACCATCACGGCAATGCCGTGCATCTGTTCGAGCGCGATTGCTCGGTGCAGCGCCGCAACCAGAAAGTCATCGAAGAAGCGCCGGGCCCCGCGCTCGAGCGCTCCAAAGTGAACGCAGTGGCCGACCAGATCGCGGCGATCATCAAGCATATGGGATACGACAACATCGGCACGGTGGAAATGCTGCTGGGCGCCGACGGCTCGTTCAACTTTCTCGAGATGAACACGCGGCTGCAGGTCGAGCACGGCGTGACCGAGGAAGTGACCGGCGTCGATCTCGTGCAGGCGCAGATCCGCTCCGCCGCCGGCGAGAATCTCGCAGCCATCCTGCCGAACAAGATCACGATCACCGGACATGCGATACAGGCCCGCGTTTACGCGGAAGACCCGAAGAATTTCTTTCCATCGCCCGGCAAGCTGACCGTGTTCCGGCCCCCCGAAGACAAGTCCATCCGTGTCGATACCGGCTATGCCGAAGGCCGCGACGTGACGCCCTATTACGATCCGATGATCGCGAAGGTCATCGTGCACGAAGCGACGCGCGAACTCGCGATCACCAAGCTCGCGGAGGCGCTCGAAGCGTTCGACATCAAGGGCCCCAAGACCAATATCCCGGCGGTAGTGGCGATCCTGCGCTCCGAGCAGTTCCGCGCGGGCGATGTGCATACGGGGCTAATTCCCGAAGTGCTCGGCAAGAAAAAAGCATGACCGGCGTCGAGCTCATCGCAGCGGCGCGCAAAGCGGGCCGTGCGTCACTCGACGAATTGTCCGGCAAGCGGTTGCTCGCGGGCTTCGCGGTGAGTGTTCCAAAATCGGTGATGGTGGCGGATGCAGGTGCGGCAACGGCCGCGATCGCCAATCTCACGCCGCCGTTCGTGGTCAAGGTCATGTCGCCCGACATCCTGCACAAGAGCGATGCCGGCTGCGTCAAAATCGGATTGCAGAACTCTGATCAAGTCGAACAGGCCATCAGCGCGATGGCGGCATTACCGGCGATCAAGACTGCGCGCGTTGAAGGCTATCTGGTCGAAGAGATGGCGCCCGGCGGCCAGGAAATCGTGGTCGGCGCCGTGCGCGACCCGGATTTCGGGCCCATGATCATGGTCGGACTCGGCGGCATTTTCGTCGAGGTACTCGCGGACGTGGCGTTCCGCATTTGCCCGATTACGCGGCTCGATGCCGGTGAAATGCTCGACGAACTGAAAGGCTCCGCGATACTCAACGGCGCGCGCGGGCGCAAAGCGGTTTCACGGGACGCCATCATGGACGTGTTGTTGAAGATCGGCGGCGAGGACGGTCTCCTGATGCGGCACGCCGAAGATTTCAAGGAAGCCGATATCAATCCGCTGATCGTGTCGGACACCGGCGCGGTCGCGGTCGACGCGCGATTCATACTGGTATGAGCGCCGCCGAGATGCTGCAACGCTATGCGCCGCTGTTCATGCCGAAAACCGTCGCGGTGGTCGGCGCTTCAAGCAAGGGCAATGCGCTGCCCAACGTATTCATCCGGCGCATTCGCGAGTTTGGTTTCGCCGGCGACATTTATCCGATCCACCCGACCGCGGCGACGATCGACGGCATTCCTGCTTTCCCGAATCTGGCCGCAACGCCCAAGCCCATCGACTATGCGTACATCGCGGTGTCGGCGGCACAGATTCCGGCCATGCTCAAAGTGGCGGCGGGACGCGTGCGCTACGCGCAGGTCGTGTCGAGCGGGTTCGGCGAAGTCGACGAGGGCAAGGAGTTGCAGCAACAAGTACTCGACGCGGCGCGCGCGGGCGGCATGCGTCTGCTCGGTCCCAACTGCCTCGGCATCTACACGCCACGCGGCAAAATTACCTTCACCGAAATAAGCCCGAAGGAAGTCGGTACCGTCGGCGTGATTTCGCAAAGCGGCGGGCTCGGCACGGACATCATCCGCCGCGGCCTCTCCCGCGGCGTCAAATTTTCCGGCCTGGTCACGGTCGGCAACTGCGCGGACGTCACGCCCTCCGACCTGCTCGAGTTTTATCTCGCCGACGAGCAGACGGAAGTCATCGGCTTCTATATCGAAACAGCCAAGGACGGCCGGCGGCTCTTCGAGATGCTGCGCGCGGCCAAGGCGAGAAAGCCGGTCGTCATTTTAAAAGGCGGACGCACCGGGCAAGGGCTCGCTGCCGCCGCTTCGCATACGGGTTCGCTCGCGGGCGATGATCGCGCGTGGATCGCGTTGTCGCGCCAGACCGGCTGCGTGCTGGTCGACACGCTCGATCAATTCATCGATACGCTGCTGATTTTCCAGACGCTGACGCCGCAACCGCAGCATCCGACGAAGCGCGTCGTGCTGTTCGGCAACGGCGGCGGCACCAGCGTGCTTGCGACGGATTATTTCGCGCGCTTGGGGTTGGACGTAACGCCGTTCGCGCAACCCGCGCTCGATGCGCTCGCCGCGCTCAAGCTGCCGCCGGGCACCAGCATCACCAATCCTGTCGATTGCCCGGTCAGCACGCTGCAGCAGGAAAACGGGAGCGTCGCCGAGAAAATTCTCGACGAAATTTACGCCAAGGGAAAACCCGAGGCGCTGGTCATGCACCTCAACATGTCGGCGTTCGCGGGACGCACGCCGCCCGAGGTGATCGAAAACGTGCTCAAGGCGGCATTGCGCGTGCAGACGCACTATCCGGGCCAGGCGCATTTCCTGCTCGTGCTGCGCTCCGACGGCGATCCCGATCTCGAAGCGCGCAAGCGCAAGTTCCGCGACAGCGCGCTGGCACTCGGCATTCCGGTGTACGATGAAATGAGCAATGCAGGTCATGCCCTTGCGGCATTGCAGGCGCACGAGCGTTTCCTGCATACGCGCGGCGGATAAACGAGACTGACTATGGCTGCAACCGATTTCAAGGCGATGAGCCTTCCGTTCCGCGTCTACAGCGGCAAGGACGCGCTCGAAAACCTGCCGGCGGAATTGAAGCGCAACAAGGCGCGGCGTGCGTACATCCTGTGCGGACGTACTGTTTCGCGCCGTACCGATCTCATCGCGCGCATGCGCCGCGTCCTCGGCGACGCGTGCGCGGGCGTGTTCGACGAGATTGAAAAAGATTCGACGTTGCCGTCGGTGCTGGCCGCGACCGCGGAAGCGCGCGCGGCGAATGCCGACCTGCTGATCGGCGTCGGCGGCGGCAGCGTGACGCAGGCGACGCGCGTCGTCGCGATCCTGCTTGCGGAAAAAGGCGCGCCGCACGACCTGATCACGCAATATCCGGACAACGCGCCCGCGATCAGCCCCAAGTTGCTCGCGCCCAAGCTGCCTATCATCAATGTGCTGACGGTGCCGACTTCCGCGCAGAATCGCGGCGGCTCGGCGCTGCGCGACGACACGCTCGATCACCGCATGGAGTTCTTCGATCCGAAGACCCGCCCCAAAGCGATATTCTGGGACGCGGACGCGCTGCTGACTGCGCCGGCTTCGTTGATCCGCACCGCAGGCTGCTCGGTCTACTGGCGCAGCGTGATGAATCTCGGCTGGGTCGACGTGAACCCATTGCTCGAGGGCGTGCGCATGCACGCGCACCGGCTCGCCGCGCGGGCACTGCCCAAGATCATGGATACGGCCGACGCCGCGCCGCGCATCGAATTGTGTGCGGCGGCTTTTCTGCTCAACCGCGACGCCGACGAAGGCGGCAACGCTGCCACGCGGCATTGGGTGGTGCGGGCGACTTACGCGTTTGCGACTTCGTTGTTCATCTCGTTCCCGCACATCGGTCAGGGCGAAGCCAACACCGCGTTGACCGGTACCGTAATGCGTCGGCTGGGCAGCCGCGATCCGCAGGCGATGGCAAATCTCGCGCGCGGTCTCGGCGTGTGGAACGACATGATGCCGCTCACCGACGCGCCGCAAGTCGCGGCCGACTACCTCGACAAATTCTTTACGAACCTCGGCATGCCGACGCGCCTGCGCGATCTCGAGTTTCCGCGCGAAGGGCTCGCCCAGGTTCTCGAAAATTCGCTCAAGAACTTCAACGCCGATCCGAAGCGCGAATTCGTGCGCGAACGGGATCTGCTAAATGAAGTACTGCAGGCGGCTTGGTAATTTGCACGGCTAAAAGGGAGACATAGAAATGGCGCAATGCGAACTCGCTTACATGACCTGGAAGGAAGTGGAAGCTGCCCGCGACCGGGGCGCTGCAGTGCTGGTGCCCATCGGCACGCATGAACAAAACGGCACGCTCGGCCCGATGGGGACCGACGGGCTGCTCGTTTTCGAGATCACGAAGCGGATCGCCGCCGAGACCGGCGCGGTGGTGGCGCCGTTGGTGAGCTACGGCTACTCGCCGCGTCACCGCAACTTTACCGGCACCATCTCGCTGCAGCCCGATACTCTGCGCATGTTGATTTACGATATCTGCGAAGCGCTGGTGAAATCCGGCTTCGATCATGTGCTGCTGGTCAATTCTCATCAGACCAACGAGCCGATCATGGAGCACGCGGGACGGCAGATCCGCGAGAAGTACGGGGTGATCATGGGCTACATCAATCCGGTGGTGCTGGCAGAAAAGAGCACGCACGATCTCTATCCCAAGCTGGGCTCGGCCCACGGCCACGGCGACGAGCGGGTGACTTCGATGTTGAGTTACTGCCTGCCGGGCGCCGTGCGGATGGATGCGCCGCCGGAACCGCAGGAGTGGAAGGAGTTTGACGGATTGCCTTTGGCGGCATCTCACCAGGTGAAGGTAGGGCAAGGGGTCTTCGGCCTCTATATGGAGGTCCATGATTTCTCGCCGTCCGGCGGCAACGGCAATCCGGCTGCAGTCGACGTCGACAAGGGCGCCGAGGTCGTGCGGCGCGTAGTGAGCATGTCGGTCGAGTACGTCAAAGCGTTTCTCAAGCTGCGAACGTCGAAACGGCCGTAGGCTTTTATATCGAGCCGATCGCCGCCGGAATCGCGGGCGCGAAATTTGCTAAGTGCAATGATCGGTCGTTCGCGGCCTGCGGGAAAATTCGTCAAAGGAACACTCTCCGGATGAAGACGTCACCTTTTATCGGCAGTCTGGTGCTGAGCGCTGTCATCGTCGCCCATCCGGCGCGGGCGCAGGAATATCCGGTCAAGCCGATTCGTCTGGTTGTGCCCAATCCGCCGGGCGGCGGTAACGACGTCATCGCGCGCTTGTTCGCGCAGAAATTGAGCGAAGCGTGGGGCCAGCAGGTCGTCGTAGAAAACAGAGGCGGTGCGGGCACGACCATAGGCACGGCGTTCGTCGCGCATGCCGCGCCGGACGGCTATACGCTGATCCTGTCGCTCGTGTCGAGTCACGCCGTCAGCCCCAATCTGTATCGCGATCCGGGCTACGATCCGATCAAGGATTTCACGCCGATCACCGTGCTTGCCGTATCGCCCATGCTGCTGGGCGTGACCCCTTCATTCCCCGTGAAGTCCATGCGGGAGCTGATTGCGCTGGCGAAGAAAAATCCCGGCACTATCACCTATGCGTCGGGCGGCGGCGGTTCTCCCATGCATATGAGCGTGGAGATTTTCAAGCGGATGGCGGGGATCGATCTGGTGCACATTCCCTATAAAGGCGGCGGTCCGGCACAACTCGGCATCGCCATCGGTGAAGCCTATATGGGGATCTCGACGACGGGATCGATGCTGTCCATGGTGCAGGCGCACCGCATCAGGGCGCTGGCAGTGGGCCGCGCAACGCGCCTTGCCGACAATCCCGATATCCCCACGTTTGCCGAGGCGGGCATGCCGGGATACGACGCCAATACGTGGTACTCGATGCACGCGCCTGCCGGCACGCCGGATGCAATCGCCGACAAGCTCAACCGGGAACTCGTGCGCATTCTCGGATTGCCCGAAATAAAGGAACGTCTGCGGCAGCTTAGCAGCGACGGCGTCGGCTATACGCGTCAGCAGACGGCTGTATTCGTGCAGAACGAGCTGGCGAAATACGCGAAGGTGATCAAGGAAGCCGGCATCAAGGGCGAATAGCGCCGCAACGCGCGGCCGATCGCCGCGATGGCAACCAACTGACGGAACGCTCATGGATACGCTCAAAATCGGCATGCGCGACGAACTGGTCTGGGAAGTGACGGAGGACCTGGCGACTTCGCGCGGCGACTACAAAGTTTTCTCGACGCCCGGGATGACGCGCTTCGTCGAAATGACGGCGCACAAGCTGGTCGGCCCGCATTTGAAACCGGGCCAGGGCCAGGTCGGGCTGCAGGTCAACATCCGCCATATGGCGCCCACGCCCGTCGGCAAGCCGGTGCGTTGCGAAGTCGAATTAACCGCGATCGACCGGCGCAAGCTCACCTTCAAGATGAAGGTGTACGACGAGGTCGAGCAGATCGGCGAAGCCGAGCACGACCGCTATATCGTCGATCTCGACAAGTACATGGCGCGGCTCAAGGCCAAGATCGAAGGCGGCGCTGCAAAAAAGCTGATTCCCTATCCCGCCGCCTGGCGAAAATTCACTCCGCCTTGATACCGACGTCGCGAATGAGTTTGCTCCACTTCGCCGATTCATTGCGAATGAAAGCTGCGTAGCTTTCCGGCGAACCGCCGATGATGTCGGCGCCGATTGCCGCCACCTGCTCGCGCACGTCGGGCGCGTCGAATGTTTTCTGAATCTCGCGATTGAGAATCTGGATATTTTGCTTCGGGGTGCCCGCGGGAACAAAGAAGCCGTTCCACACGATGCCGTCGACGCCGGGCAATCCGGCTTCTGCAATCGTCGGCACGTCCTGAAACGCCGCAATGCGTTTCGGGCCCGCGACGGCGAGCCCGCGCAATTTACCGGAACGTATATGCGGCGCCACTGCGAGCGGATTCAAATAGGCCGTCATGATCTGGCCGCCGAGCAGATCGGGCATTTCGGCGCCGACCGATTTGTACGGCACGTCCAGAATCCGCGTGCCGCTTTTCAGCTTGATCCACTCGCCGAGCATCTGCGTGATGCTGCCGGGCCCGGCAGACGCGTATGTGAGCGCGCCGGGTTTCGATTTCGCGAGCTGGAGGTATTCCTGCAGCGTGTTCGCGGCGACCGAAGGATGAATGACCATCACGAGCGGCGTGGACGTGAAATGAATGACTGGGAGCAATTCAATATTGAGCCGGCAACACGCATCGGGATGCAGCGCGTCGTTGATCGCGTTATTGATGAGCCCGTAGAGCAGCGTGTGGCCGTCGGGTACCGCCCTCGCCGCGAGCTGGGTTGCGATCGTGCCGTTCGCGCCCGGCCGGTTGTCGACGATGACCGGCTGGCCGACCGCGTCGGAGAGTTTCGGCGCAATCTGGCGCACGCGCACGTCGGGCGCGCTGCCGGCGATCGTCGGCACGAGAATGCGGATCGGCTTGGCGGGAAAGTTTTGCCCCAGCGCGATGCTGCAGGACGCCCACCAGAAGAATAAGGCAACAACCTTCTTTGCCGTCATGCTTCTCCTCCGCGTTTTGCTTCAGCTTTGCGCCGAAGCATCTTGTTGTTTCGCTACTTCTTCGCCATCGTCGATTTGCCGAGCGAGCGTGCGTCGCGCGGCTTCCAGCGCCCGCTGTCGACCTGCGCCAGAAATTCCGCGGTGATGAGATTGAACAGCGCGGGCTCTTCCAGATTGACCGCGTGGCCGGTGCCCGCGACGACGGTGAGCGTCGCGGACGGACACACGCGTTTGATGAAAATCCCGGGCTCGAGGCAGTTGTCGTCCTCGTCGCCGCTCACCATGTGCAGCGGCACCTTGAGGCTCCTGAGCTTGCGCTCGAGACTGTAGATCGTGGGCCGCTTGCCCTGGCAGCCGGTCAGCGTGTTGGCCGAGCCCAGCGCCGAATGCTCGGCAAACTCGGCGCAGAAATCCGCGAAGCCGCGCGGGTCCTTGTTCTGATACTGCACGCGCGACGGGCCGACCTGGTAGGGCCGGATCGCCTCTTTCGTGCCGAGTTCGAGAAAGCGCTTGATCATCACGTTGTTGTCGCGCAGAAACTGCGCGCGCTTGTCCGGATCGGAACCGAACCCGACGCCGATGGCGGTCAGCGACAATGCCATGCGCGGATAAGTAAGGCCGAAGTGCAGAGTCGCAAAGCCGCCCATCGAGCAGCCGATGATGTGCGCCTTGCGGATTTTCAAGTGGCGCATCACGCTGGCGATGTCGCCGGTCGCGATCGCCTGCGAATATTTGGACGCGGATTTCGGCACGTCCGACGGCGGGTAGCCGCGCGCGTTGAAGGCGACGCAGCGGTAGCGCCGGCTGAAGTAGCGCAGTTGGGCCTCCCAGCCGTAGAGGTCGTCGGCGAATTCGTGCACGAAAATAATCGGCGTGCCGCGCCCGGCTTCTTCGTAATAGAGCTTGACGCCGTTCGAGTCTGCGTAAGGCATGAGTCACTCCCCTGAAAAATTATTCAAATCGTGTTCGCGATATTACTACACCACGGAAGCGGCCGACGGCACGGTCGTGCGCGCGAGCGACGCCGCGTCGTTGATGTTATCGAACGACCACAGCAGTTCGATCACGTCGTACGCATTGCAGGTCGAGAATCCCCACGCGGCGAGCGCGCGGAATTTGTCTTCGAGATCGGTGTCGCTCATGGGGCGATCCAGGCTGCCGCGCGCGTGCGCCACGAACGCGTGGTGCCTGGTCCCGTCCTTGAGCGAGATCACGACGTCCGCGGCATCGGCCGCCATGCTCTCGTCGATGGCCGGAGCGACGCGCGCGCGCAACGCGGTCGCGGCCGGATCGACCGCGCACGCATCGGTGAATTCCTTGACGCCCACCGCGCCGAATATGATCGCGGCCGCTGCGCAGTGATGCACCGAGAGCTTGGCTTCGAGTCCGTTGCGCGGGGTCGCGTTGCCCATCAATCGCATCACGAGCGGATGCACGCGCAAGTCGATGCGCTCGATCGAGTCCGGCGCAATGCCATGGGCGCCGCGCAGATCCAGGCAGCCGTCGATGATGGGATGCCCGACGATTCCGCACGGGTAAGGCTTGTACGCGTTTGCCAGGAGCTCCCAGCTTGTGCCGAGGTTGGCGGTGATGACGTTCAAATCGCAGCGCGGCGACAGCACGTGCGCGAATCCGCGCGGCGCTTCGATGCCATGCTCCGAACTCGTGAAATTCTTGCGCGCGAGCAGCGCAGCCAGCAGACCATTCTTCGCGGCGTGTCCCATGTTGAAGCATTTGCTCATGCTGCCGTGCACGGCGGTCAGGCCAGCCGCCTGCGTTGCCGCGATGCCGAGCGCCCACGTCATTTGCTGTTCATCGAGCTTAAGCAGTTTTCCGCACGCCGCTGCCGCACCGAAGACGCCGCACGTAGACGTGATATGCCAGCCGGCGTTGTAATGCTCGGGCGACACCGCGAGTCCGATCCGGCATTCGGCTTCGACGCCGAGAACGAATGCCTGCAGAAACTGCGCGCCGGTCACCGGCACGTGCTCGGCCAACGCGGTGATCGCGGCGGCCACCGGCACGGTCGGATGGATCACCGTGCGCAAATGCGTATCGTCGAAATCGAGCACGTTCGAGCCGATGCCGTTGATGAGCGCGGCATTGAGGATGTCGAGGCGCTCGCGGCGGCCGAGCACGCTCGCTTGCGCCGGGCCCGCGAATTCGCGCACGGCCGCGATGGCGATGTCCACCGCGGGATCGTTGCAGCCGCCGAGCGCGGTGCCGAGCCAGTTGAGCAGCGCGCGTTTTGCCTCGTGGCGGACTTCGCGCGGGATTTCGCTCCAGCGCGCAGCGACGATGAAGCGGGCGAGTTGGCGGGTGACGTTGTCCATCATTCGATCTTGATGCCGGCGGTTTTGACAACCTGCGCCCACTTCGCGATGTCGGCCTTGATGAACGCGGCGAAATGCTGCGGCGTATCTCCGACCCCGTCCGCGCCGAGAACGGTCAGTCTTTCTTTCACATCCGGCAGCGCCAGTGCGGCAACCACGCCGGTATACAGTTTGTTGACGATGGCCGGCGGCGTGCCGGCGGGAACGAAGAGCCCGTTCCAGCCTACGATCTGGTATCCCTTGAGTCCCGACTCGTCGAGCGTAGGCAGATCGGGCAGCAAAGGCGAGCGCTTCAGATCGGTGACCGCAAGCGCGCGCAGCTTGCCGGCTTTCGCGAACGGCAGCGTGCCCGGAATGTTTTCGAGCATGAACTGGATTTGGCCGCCGATCAGATCGGCGAGCGCAGGCGCGCCGCCTTTGTAAGGAATGTGTGTGACCTGAATGCCCGCCATGGACTTCAGCATTTCGCCGGCGAGATGCGGCGTCGCACCGGCGCCGCCCGAACCGAAATTGAGTTTGCCGGGATTGGCTTTTGCATAGGCGATGAATTCCTGGACCGATTTGGCCGGCAGCGACGGATTCACGACCAGCATCAGCGGCGCCGACGCAACCAGAGTCACCGGCGTCAAATCCTTCATCGTGTCGTACGGAAGTTTGCTGAACAAGCTCGGCAGTACCGTGAATGTGAGGCTCATCATCAGTACCGTGTAGCCGTCGGGCTGCGCCTTGGCGACGATGTCGCAGCCGATGATGCCGGAGGCGCCGGGCCGGTTGTCGACGACGAACTGCTGGCCGAAACTGTCCGTCAGTTTCTGCGCGATCAATCGCGCCATGATGTCGTTGGAGCCGGCACCGGCGGCGAACGGCACCACCATGCGCACTGATTTCGCCGGATAGGTTTGCGCGGTTGCGAGCGCCGCGAATTGCAGCAACGACAACGACAAAAAAATGCGCAGTAATCGATTCATGTCATGCCTCTCGTAAAAAGACATTCGAACCCAAGCATAAAGAATGCCGATACGCGGAACAAGCGTGGACGGCGCAGATCAGCGCGGATTTTCCGCCAGATGCACCATGCGGATGCCGATCAGCACCGTAATGCCGCCCGCGAACTGCAGCGCGCTCACCGCCTCGCCGAGCAGCAGCCACGCGAACAGTGTTGCCATCACGGGCTGGAACAGGAGCCCGACCGAAGAAAATGTCGCGGGCAGTTGCGCCATCGCGTACGCGATCAGGCTCTGGCCCGCAACCTGCGAAATCAACGCGAGGCCCGCGAGCTTGATCCAGCCCATGCCGGAGACCGGCAGCATTTGTTCGCCGGACAGCAGGGCGACAGGCAACAGCACGATCGCGGTAACGAGCCCGCTCCACGCCATGATGGTCGAGGTTGCGACGCGCGCGCGCAGTTTCGTCACCGTCAATTGGTAGCCGGCATAAAACATCGCAGTCACCACGCCGAGCGCGTCGCCGATCAATTCCTTGCCTTGCAACCGGAAGTCGCCGCCGATCAACAAAATCATGCCGGTGACCGCGATGGCGAGGCCCAGCATGAATTTTCCGCGCAACCGCTGACGGAACAGCAGCCACGCCGCGAGCGCCACGAAAATCGGTGCGAGATTCGCGAGCAGCGTCGAATTGGCGACCGAGGTGAGCACGATGGACCAGTGCCAGACCGCGAGGTCGCCCGCGAAAAAAAGTCCCGCGGCGACCATGAGTCCGCGCTCGGTGGCGAAACCAGCGCCGTGGCGTTCACGCTGTCCCAGCGCGGACCACAGTCCCAACAACGGCAGCGCCAAAAAAACGCGCCAGAACGCGGTCGCGACCGGCCCGGTTTCGCTGACTTTGACGAACAGCGCGGAGGTCGCAATCGCGGTGGCGCCGAGTAGCAGCGCGCCGATCGCGACCAGGTCGGCGCGCCGGGTATCCGCTGCTGGGGCAGGCGAATTCAAACGCGGCGGCGGTTATTTGCCGATGAACGCCGGTTTGCGTTTTTCGATGAACGCGGCCATGCCTTCCTTCTGGTCTTGCGACGCGAAGAGGACCTGGATGGCTTTCGTCTCGAATGCGAGTCCGCCTGCGAGCGGCAGTTCCATCGAGGCGAGCACGGATTCCTTGGCGTGCAACAGCGCGAGCGGCGGCAACTCTCCAAGCTGCTGCGCCAGCGCGACCGCGCGCTTCTCGACTTCCGCATCGGGCACGAGCTCGGAGACGAGTCCCATGTCGAACGCTTCTTTCGCGCCGAACAGGTCGCCGGTCAGGATGTAGCGCATCGCCTTGTACTTGCCTATCGCGTGCGTGAGGCGCTGCGTGCCGCCGCCGCCTGGAATGATGCCGATCTTCACTTCCGGCTGGCCGAACTTCGCCGATTCGCCGGCGACGATGATGTCGCAGGTCATTGCGAGCTCGCAGCCGCCGCCGAGCGCGAAGCCGCTGACCGCTGCGATCACCGGCTTCGGGCACGTGTAGATGGCGCGCCACAGCTTGTGCGTGCCCCGCTGCAACATTTCGATGCTGCCCGCGTTCGCCATTTCCTTGATATCGGCGCCCGCAGCGAATGCTTTCGAGTTGCCGGTCATGACGATTGCGCGAATGTCTTCGTTGTCCGTCATCTCGTTCAGCGCCTTGACGATGCTGCGGCGGACTTCCATGTTGAGCGCGTTGCGCGCGTCCGGACGGTTGATGCGGACGAGACCGACGCGCGGTGCGGGATTTTCGACGAGAACGACGGGTTCGGCCATGACGGTATTCCTTGTTTGGGGTTGGTTGAAATCAGTTCCTGGCGAGGCCGAGCTCGGACAGCACGGCTTTCATGCTTGCATAGTCCTGCTGAAGATCGGTCCTGAAGCGTACGCCGACCGCGAAATCGTCGGTGAGGTAATTGCGGTCGAGATCGCTTTTCCATTCGGGCTGCGCGACGACCTGCGCGAGCAACTTTTCCCAATAGGCGATTTGCGCGGCGGTCATGTTCTTCGGGCCCATGATGCTGCGCCAGCCGCCGAATACGACGTTGATGCCCTGCTCTTTCCACGTCGGCACTCCGGCGTACGGCGCGGGCAGCCGCTGGTTCGCGGCAACCCCGACGATGCGCAATTTTCCCGCTTCCACCTGCTCGGCGACATTGCCGGCGGCCGTCGTAACGAGATCGATGTGGCCGCCGAGCAGCGCAGCAATCGCTTCTGACGACCCTTTGAACGCGACGACTTTCAGCGCGCGCACGTCGCCGCCGATCGCCTTCGCGAGCAATCCCGCCGCGATGTGATTATGGCTGCCGAGCGCGGTCGCGAAACCGATGCTGACCGAATTCGGATCTTTCTTCAGGCGTTCGGCGAGATCGCGGCCGTTTTTGATGGTGGAATCGGCTTTGACCGCGAACACGATGTACTCGTTGAACAGCGATGCGACCGGCGTGAAGTCTGTGTAGTTCAGCGTGCTCGCGCCGATGATATGGTTGGTGAGTATGGTCGGCGTGCCTATCATCACGTAATGCGCGTCGCCCATGTGCAGGTTGAGATAGTTCATGGTCATCGCGTTGCCGCCGCCGGGCTTGTTGACCACCGTGAGCGTGGAAGTCAGCAGGCGCTTGTCGTGGATCACGCGCTCGATGCTGCGCGCGGTCTTGTCGTTGCTGCCGCCGGGCGCGGACGGCACGACGATTTCAATGTTCTTCGACGGTTGCCACGCTGGTTGCGCATGTGCGTGAAGCGCGGCGAGTGACATGGTTAATCCGAAGATCAAACCCTTTGCAGCAGCATATACACGCGGATAAACGCCGATAACTTCAAAAATTGTACGTGTGAAGTGTGATTGCGTTGAGATTTTCATCGCGTGTATCTGCGTGTATCTGTGGCTGAAGGTTTTACAGGTTTTAGTCGGAAGTCAATGCCGGCCACAGGCGGTCGGCGCCGGCGGCGCACATCGCGCGGCCGAGCTCGATTGCCCACGCGGCTTCGTTGCCGAATTCTTCGCGCCACGCCCACAGGCGCAGCGTTGTATGGTGCAATGCGTATTCGTCGGTGACGCCGATCGCGCCGTGCACCTGGTGCGCGATCAACGCGCCTTCCTGCGCCGCCTGCGCGGTGCGGATTTTTGCGGAGGCGACGGCGAACGTCGCGTTCTGCGCACGCTCAACCGCACCTGCGGCCGACAACGCGGCGGCGACGGCGGCGGCGACCTCGCCGGCGAAGCGCGCGAGTTCCTGCTGGATGGCCTGGAACTGGCCGATTTTGCGGCCGAACTGCGAGCGTTCGGTCGCGTAGCGTACCGCGAGCTCGAGAGCGCGTTCGAGCGCTCCCGCCATCGCGAGCGCACGCATGAGTGCACCGCGTTCTCTTAACGTGAAATGATTCACGCCGTCCGCGGCCGGGGCGACGAGACCAGTCGCGACCGCGACGTTATCGAGCACGATGTCGTCGCGCGGTTCGGACGCGAGATTGCGTCCCGGAGTGATCTTGCAGTGCGCCGCGTCGACGCACGCGACGATATCGCCATCGGGACCGGCGGCCAGCACGACGAGGTGGCCGGCGATGCGCGCGAACGGCACGCGCTGCATCGTGCCGGACAGATTCCAGCGTGCGCCGTTTTTGCGCGCGGTAATTTTTTCGCCGTGCACGGGCGCAAGAGTCAGCGGGCCCGCGGGAATTTTCAGACCGGAACTCGCAAGCATCCAGCCCGCGAGTGCAGTCTCGGCCAGCGGAATCGGCGCGCCATAACGTCCGGCAATGCGCAATACCGCGGCGAGATCGGACAGCGAGCCGCCGGCGCCGCCGGCTTCTTCCGCGATCGACACCAAAGGCAACTGCGCATCCTCGACGATTTTCCACAGCGCGGGCGACCAGCCGTCGCGTTTCGCGGCGTCGAGCATTTTCGCGTCGACTTGGTCGCCGAACAGGCGCGTCGCCGACTCGACGAGCATCGCGCGAACGTCGCTCATTTGCGTTGACCGATCGTTCATTTAAGCGGCCCCAGCAATTTGCGCGCGATCAGGCTGCGCAGCACCTGGGTCGTGCCGCCGCGGATGGTCGCGACCGGCGCGCAGACGATCGTTTCGGCGAGATAACGTTCGAACGTGTCGCTCGCTTCGGGTGTGGGCTCGACGGTCGCGAGCAGCCGCGCGGCGTCGATGATTTCACGCTCGTAGAACGTGCCCATGTCTTTGACGAGCGCCGCTTCGGTGGCGAGATCGACGGTTGCTTTCGGGGTTCCATGCTCGCTGTCGGGGCCCGGATCGAGCGTGATCGCGATCGCGATCGACATGCGGCGCAGCGACCACATGCGCGCGGCGAGCTTGCCGATGGCCTCCGCAGCGCGCGTGTCGGGCGTGCTGCCCAGTCGGCGCATGAGTTCGGTGAAGAGCGGAAACGTTGTCATGTAGCGCTCGGGGCCGCTCCTTTCGAGCGCCAGTTCGGACGTGACCTGTTTCCAGCCCTGGCCGACTTCGCCGACGACGCGCGCGTCGGGCACGAACACGTTGTCGAGAAACACTTCGTTGAAATGGTGATGGCCGTTCATGAACCGAATCGGGCGCACCGTGACGCCGGGCGCGTCGAGCTCGACGATCAGTTGCGAGAGCCCGTCGTGGCGGTTGCCGGCGTCGGGCGCGGTGCGGCACAGCACGAAAAACGCGTGCGCCTTGTGCGCCCAGCTCGTCCACACTTTCTGGCCGGTCACGCGCCAGCCGTTGGGCACGCGCTCGGCGCGCGTTTTTACCGACGCGAGGTCGGAGCCCGAATTCGGTTCGCTCATGCCGAGCGCGAAAAAACATTCGCCGCGCGTGATCGCCGGCAGGTAGCGCTGCTTCTGTTCCTCCGTGCCGTAGCGCAAGAGACTGGGCCCGGTCTGCCGGTCGGCGAACCAGTGCGCCGCGCACGGCGCGCCGACCGCGAGCATTTCCTCGGTCACAACGAAGCGGTCGAGATAGGAGCGTTCCTGCCCGCCATAGCGTGTGGGCCAGGTCATGCCGATCCAGCCGCGCGCCGCGACGCGGCGCGTGAATTCAGCGTGGAATTCCGTGTGCCCGAGCCGCGGCTTGAAATCGAGCGCGGCAAATTCGGCGCACAGGAATTCGCGCACCTCGCGCTGCAGCGCGCGCGCGGACGCCGGCAATTCGAGCGCGGAGAAATCGACTTGATCAAACATTTACCGGAAGTCCGTCAGTGTTTGAGGACGATCAGCGCATCGGCTGCAACGACGCCGGCGGCGTTCACGAACAGCGGATTGATGTCGATCTCCGCGATCCGATCGGCGTGATCGGCGGCGAGCAGCGACACGCGCGACAAAACGTCCGCGAGCGCCCCGGTTGCCAGCGGCGCGCTGCCGCGATAACCGGTGAGCAGCCTGGCCGCCTTGATTTCCGCGACCATCTCGCGCGCGGTTTCGACGTCGAACGGCGCAAACCGGTACGTGACATCCTTCAATAGTTCGGCAAACACGCCGCCGAGCCCGAACATGACGACCGGGCCGAAAAATTTGTCGTTCACCACGCCGATGATGACTTCGGTGCCGGCGGCCATCTCCGCCATCAGCACGCCGTTGATGCGCGCGTCGGGTTTGTAGCGTGTCGCGTTGGCGACGACGGCCGCCGCCGCGTC
>CAZEAX010000025.1:0-20183 GCA_964510405.1 uncultured Streptomyces sp.
TTGGCCGAGGCCAAGGTCCCTTATGACATCGTGTTCGAGATGGACGAGTTAAACGAGGATTTTCCGGACACCGACGTCGCGATGGTGATCGGCGCGAACGACATCGTGAATCCCGCGGCGCAGGACGATCCGACGAGCCCGATCGCCGGCATGCCGGTGCTGGAGGTGTGGAAAGCCAAGACCTCGATAGTGATGAAGCGCAGCATGGCGTCAGGCTATGCCGGCGTCGACAATCCGCTATTCTACAAAGAGAACAACCGCATGCTGTTCGGAGATGCCAAGAAGATGCTTGACGAAGTGCTGGCCGCGCTGAAAACCTGAAGGCATCCGCTCCCATTAAAAAGGCCGCTCGCGCGGCCTTTTTCACTTGTGGTTCTGTGATGCGGCGCTCAGTCCAGCCGCACGTGGACCTGTTTCTGCACCTCGCGCCAGCGCGCGTCTTCGTTCTGCAGGAACTTCAGGAAGGCCTCGGGTTTGCCCGGCGCCGGGTCGAGCGTCAACGAGACGAAGCGGTCTCTGATCTCCGGGGAATCGAGTGACTTGTTGATCTCGCGATTGAGCACCGCCACAATCTCGCGCGGCGTGCCGGCAGGCGCGAACACCCCGTACCACTGAAACGAGACGAAATCCTTGACGCCCGACTCCTGGAATGTCGCGACACCGGGCAGCAAGGGATGGCGTTCGGCGCTCGAAATCGCCAGCGCTTTCAGGCGGCCGGATTTCAGGAAAGGCATCGAGGCGGGGACTGCATTCATAACCAGCGGGATCTGTCCGGCCACGGTGTCGGAGAGCGACGGCCCGCCGCCCTTATAAGGCACGTGATTGAGGACCAGTCCGGTTTTCAGCCGCAGCCATTCGTAAAGCATGTGCGGCCCACTCGCCAGTCCGCTCGAGCCCATCGCGAGTTTTTCAGTTTGCGCCCGCGGCATGGCGAGAAGTTCCTTGAACGTATTCGCGCTGAACGACGGATGCGCGCACAGCGCCTGCGGCGAAGTGGCGAGCAGGTTGATCGGCGCAAAATCTTTGATCGCGTCGTACGGAGGCTTGGAATACACCAGCGCGTTGATGGTGTGCGGCGCGTCGGCCAGCAAGAGGGTGTAGCCGTCGGCCGGCGCGCGGGCGGCGAGTTGCGTGCCGATCAAACCGGTCGCGCCCGGCCGGTTGTCTATGACGAACGTCTGGCCGAGGTAATCGTTGAGTTTCGCGCCGATTGCGCGGCCCGTGATATCCGAGCCGCCGCCCGGCGGATAGGGCACGATGAAGCGCACGGACTTGGACGGATAAGTCTCCGCCGCGAGTGCGCCGCCGACCGAAAAGACCGCCGCCAGCGCGAACTGCGCCATGCGTTGCCGCATATTCATTTGAAGCTCCCGGTGGTTTAGCGAAACAGCGGAGTATGGCCGAATTCAACGCGCGGCCGCGCGGTGTGCGTCACGGATTCCTGGCGACGCGCGCGCGGGACAGCGGCGGGTTCTGCGCGAAATAGCGCCGGATGCCGGCGACGATGGCTTCCGCCATCTGCTCCTGGTACGCGCCGCTTTTGAGTTTATTCTCTTCGTCCGGATTGCTGATGAACGCGGTCTCGACCAGGATCGACGGAATGTCCGGCGCCTTCAGCACCGCGAAACCCGCCTGCTCGACGTCGCCTTTGTGCAGCGTGTTGATTTCGCCCAATTCGGTCAGCACCGCGCGCGCGAGCTTCAGGCTGTCGTTGATCTGTGCCGTGAAGGAGAGATCGGCGAGCGTCATTTTGAGATAGGGGTCCTGCACGTCGAGGTTCACGCCGCCGATCAGGTCGGCGTCGTTTTCCTTCTTGGCGAGCCATTTGGCGGCGGAACTGGTCGCGCCGCGCTCCGACAACGCAAATACCGACGAGCCGCGCGCGTTCGGCTTGATGAATGCATCCGCATGCACCGACACGAACAAATCCGCATACACCTTGCGCGCTTTTTCCACGCGGTGATGCAGCGGGATGAAGTAGTCATCGTCGCGCGTCAACACGCCGCGCATGTTGGGCTCGCGGTCTATCATGTCCTTCAGCTTGCGCGCGATCGCGAGCGTCACGTCTTTCTCGTGCGCGCCGCCGCGGCCGCGTGCGCCCGGATCTTCGCCGCCGTGACCGGCATCGATCGCGACGATGACCAGCCGCTGGTTGTCGGGCTTGCCAGTGCGTGAAGGTTTCGGCGTCGGGTCGATAGTCGTCTTGACGATGCCGGCATCGGCGTTTCTTGGTTCGACCGTCGTCGCGGGCTGCGGCAGCGGGATCGGCACGACAGGTTGCGCCCCGGACTGGGATTTTTCGAGCAGTGCGAGCAGCGGATCGACCGCCTGCGCTGGATAGATGTCGAGCACGAGGCGATTGCCGTATTCCGCGATCGGCTTTAACGTGAACACTTCCGGCTTCGCTTCGGCTTTGAGGTCGAAAACGAGGCGCACGATGCCCGGTTTGAACCGGCCCACGCGCACGGCTTTGACATAGGGATCGTTGGCGCCGACCTTGCCGGCGAGTTCCTGCAGCGCGGGTGTCAACTCGACGTCCTGCAGATCGAGCGCGAGCCGCTCGGGGTTTTTCAACAGCAGCATTTCGTGCGTGATCGGCGTCGCGGCTTCGATCGTGATGCGCGTATAGTCCTGCGCCGGCCACACGCGCACGGAGGTCACGGCGGTTGCGGCCTGCGCCGCATATGTGCCGAGCAGCACAACGCACCACAGTAAATTGATCAGAATAGGGCGGCACCGGCGATGACCCGCAGACGCGGTCGCCGTGGCGAGGTGGGGTGTCAGGTCTGAAACCGCCTCAAACAATTTGTGCCAGCCTCCGTGTTCGCGCTGAGCGTTATGTTGCGTTCGTCGCCGTCCACCATCAGTTCGATCATCACGTCCGCCACCGGCAGTTGTGCTCCGGCTTTCTCCGGCCATTCGACCAGGCACGCCGCATCTGCATTGAAGTAGTCGCGGAAGCCAGCATCGACCCATTCATCTGGATGTCTGAGCCGATAAAAATCAAAGTGATACAAGTATAAACTAGAAATGATATAAGGTTCAACCAGCGTGAAAGTCGGGCTTTTTATGCGGTCGGCGACGCCCAGCGCCTGCAAAATGCCGCGGGCGAGCGTGGTTTTGCCCGCGCCGAGTTCGCCCTTGAGGTAGATCACCATGCCGGGCCGCAATCCACGCGCAACGACCGCGCCGAGTGCCAGTGTGTCGGCTTCGGCGGCGAGATGGCGTGTCATTTGCATGGCTGGCTGATTATGATGCGAGATTATGCAGATTGAACAATTGGCCCCCGCCGGCCTTGCCGAACTCGCGCAACAGATACGCGCCTGGGGTGTCGAACTCGGATTTCAGGAAGTCGGCATCGCCGATGCCGACTTGGGCCACGCCGAACCGCGTCTTCTCGAATGGTTGAACGCCGGTTTTCATGGCGACATGGATTATATGGCAAAGCATGGCGTCAAACGCGCGCGTCCTGCTGAACTCGTGCCCGGCACGTTGCGCGTGATCGCGGCGCGGATGAATTATTTTCCTCCCAGGGCCACCGAGAGCTGGTCGGTCATCAACGCGCCGGACAAGGCTTACGTGTCGCGCTACGCGCTCGGGCGCGACTATCACAAGGTGCTGCGCCGGCGTCTGCAGCGCCTGGCCGGGCGCGTCGAAGCCGCCGTCGGCCGCTTCAGCCATCGCGTGTTCACCGACAGCGCGCCCGTGATGGAAGTCGAGCTCGCCGCCAGGGCCGGCTTGGGCTGGCGCGGCAAGCATACACTGCTGCTGACGCGCGAAGCGGGCTCCTATTTCTTCCTCGGCGAGATTTACACCGACCTGCCGCTGCCGGTCGATGCCGCCGGCGCGAACCATTGCGGCAAGTGCGAAAAATGCATCGACATCTGCCCGACGCGCGCGATCGTCGCTCCGTACCGACTCGATGCGCGCCGCTGCATCTCGTATCTGACCATAGAGCACTTCGGCAGCATACCAGTCGAACTGCGGGCGTTGATCGGCAATCGTGTTTACGGCTGCGACGACTGCCAGCTCGTCTGCCCGTGGAACCGGTTTGCGCGAACGAGCGGAGAGGCCGATTTCGCCGTGCGCAACGGCCTCGACAATGTCACGCTCGTCGAGCTCTTCGCGTGGAGCGAAGACGAATTTCATGCGCGCCTCCTGGGCAGCGCCATCCATCGCATCGGTTACGCGCGCTGGTTGCGCAATCTTGCGGTGGGGATGGGCAACGCGCTGCGTGATTTGCCCGCAGAATCGGCGTCCGCGCAGGCGATAATGGCAGGGTTGCGCGCGCGCCTCGAACACGAGTCGGCGCTGGTCCGCGAGCACGTCATATGGGCGTTGCAGCAGCAGGGAACAATTTAAAACGATAATTCCGGGGAGTGGCTATGAGTTCGCTGACGGGGAAAGTTGCATTGATTACCGGCGCTTCACGCGGGATCGGGCGCGCGATCGCGCTGGCTTTGGCGAAGGCGGGGGCCGCTGTCTACCTTGCCGCCGACGGCACGCGCGAGGAACTGTCGGCGGTCGCCGCCGAGTGCCGTTCTCACAACGCGTTCTGCCGCGCAGAATTCGGCCTCTTCGACCTCGCCAATGCTGACGACGTGCAACACATGATAGACGCTGCGATCGCAAGCCTTGGCCGCATCGACATCCTCGTGAACAACGCCGGCATTCGCATCCGCCACCCGTTCGGCGAATATTCGGCGGCGGATTTCGACCAGCTCGTCGCCGTCAACGTGCGCGCCCCCTTTCTTGCGAGCCAGGCGGTAGTGCCGTCGATGCGCGCAAACGGCGGCGGGCGCATCATTACGATTGCGAGCCAGAACGGCATCGTTGCCGCGGCCGATTCGGCGCTTTACGGGTTGTCGAAAGCCGCGTTGATTTATCTCACGAAGGCGATGGCGTTCGAACTTGCGAAGGACAACATCACGGTCAATGCCGTAAGCCCCGGCCCGATCGAAACCGAATTCACGCGCGCGCGCATGGAGCGCGAGCCCGGACACCGCGAATTGCGCGCGTCGCAGGTGCCGGTCAAACGGTGGGGCAGGCCGGAAGAAATCGCGGCGACGGTGTTGTTCCTCGCTTCGACCGAAGCCACGTTTATTCACGGCAGCAACCTTGTCGCCGACGGCGGTTACATCATTCACTGACGGCGGAATACGCGCCCGCGCAGTTCCTGCTATATTTTGCGCGTGAAGCCGGCGCCTTCAGCCGGCGCAACTGGTATTCACCCCCGCGAGGTCAAGATGTCCGCCTATCGTCCCGTCATTACCGGCACCCGTCACATGATTGCGGCCGGCCACCACGCCGCCGCCCATGCGGGATTCGCGATTCTTGAGGCGGGCGGCAACGCGATCGATGCCGGCGTCGCGGCGGGAATGGCGTTGGGCGTATTGCAGACGGACCGCGTCAATTTCGCCGGCGTAGCACCCATGATGATTTATCTCGCCAAAGAGCGCACGGTGGTCAATATCGACGGCCTCGGCACGTGGCCGCAAGCCGCGTCCATCGACGTGTTCAACCAGCAGTACGGCGGCAAGATGCCGCCGGGCATATTGCGCACGGTGATGCCGGCCGCGCCTTGCGCATGGATCACCGCGCTCGAGAAATACGGCACCATGAGTTTCGGCGACGTTTCGGCGGCGGAGATCCGTTTCGCGCGCGACGGCTTCGCAATGCACTGGTTCATGGCGGAGTACCTCGAAGAGCATCAGGACTCCTACCGGCGCTGGCCGTCGAGTGCGGAAGTTTTCCTGCCGAACGGCAAGCCGCCGAAGGTCGGCGATCTCTTCGTGCAGAGCGATCTCGGCCGCACGATCCAGCACATGGCAGATCAGGAAAAGGTGCGCGCCGGCAAGGGCCGCGTCGCGGGCCTGCACGCGGCGCGCGACGCCTTTTACAAAGGCGACATCGCTTCGCTGATCGCCAAATACCATCGCGAGAACGGCGGGTGGGTCACGATGCAGGATTTGGCCGATTACCGCGTCACGTTCGAGACGCCGCTCACCACGCGCTACGCCGACGTCGATCTCTACACCTGCGGGCCGTGGTGCCAGGGTCCGGTGCTCGCGCAGGCGCTCAATATTGTGTCGGGCGTCGACGTGCGCGCGCTCGGTCACAACTCGCCGCAATACATCCACGTGTTGACAGAAGCGTTGAAACTTTCATTTGCCGACCGTCAGCGCTACTACGGCGATCCGAAGTTCGTCGACGTGCCGATCGAGACATTGACGTCCGCACGCTACGCCGACGCGCGCCGCAAGATGATCGATCCGCGCAAGGCGGCGCCGGGTATGCCAGAAGCGGGGGACGCCGGCGGCAAGAGTGCGCCGCGCCAGCAATTACCGCGCGCGTCGCACGGCGAACCTGCGCCGCTCGCCGACACATCTTACGTGTGCGCGGTCGATAAGGACGGCAACGCGTTTTCGGCCACGCCGAGCGACGGCTCGTCGGCAACACCGGTGATACCCGGCACGGGGCTGTGCCCGTCGTCGCGCGGTTCGCAGTCGTGGTGCGATCCTGCGCATCCGGCGGCGCTCGCGCCGGGCAAGCGCCCGCGGCTCACGCCGAGCCCTGCACTCGCGTTGCGCAACGGCCAGGCCTATATGCCTTTCGGCACGCCCGGCAACGACATCCAGCCGCAGGCGATGCTGCAGGTGTTTCTCAACGTCAACGCGTTCGGCATGGACGTGCAAAGTGCGATCGAAGCGCCGCGTTTCGCGACCTACAGTTTTCCCTCGTCGTCCGCGCCGCATGCCTACCATCCGGGCCGGCTCAATCTCGAGAGCCGCATACCGTCCGCGACCGGCGATGAACTCGCCGCGCTCGGTCACGACGTCAAATGGTGGCCGGACGTCGAGTGGCGCGCCGGCGCGGTGTGTACGATACGCGTAAATCCCGATACCGGTATTCTGGAGGGTGGAGCCGACCCGCGCCGTCCTGCTTACGCGCTCGGCTGGTGAGGGCGGCGCATGATGAAAACGCTCTCACGCTCAATTGCCGCAGTCGCGTTTGTTTTCTGCGCATGCGGCGCGCACGCCGCCGACTGGCATCCCGAGAAGCCGATCGAAATCATTTCCGGCGTCGCACCCGGCGGCGCGCTCGACATCATGGCGCGCGCGATGCAGAAAATCTGGCAGGAGAAGCGCGCGTTCAGCGTGCCGTCCACGGTGGTCAACCGTCCCGGCGCCGGCAGCGCGGTGGCGTGGACTTATATGAATTCGCATCCCGGGGACGCGCATTACATCGCCGTGACCTCGCCGACGCTGCTGACGAATTCGCTTACCGGCAGCAATCCGCTCACGTACAACGACGTGACGCCGCTCGCCCAAATGCTGTCGGAATATGTGGTGTTCGTGGTGCGCGCGGATTCGCCGCTCAAAACCGGGCGCGATCTGGTCGAGCGGCTGAAAAAGGACCCGGCAAGCTTGAGTTTCGGTCTCGCGACCACGCTCGGCAATCCGAGCCATATCGCAATCGCGCAGATCGCGCGGCCAGCCGGGATCGACGTGCGCAGGTTGAAGGTGGCCGTGTTCACGTCGTCGCCGCAGGCGATGACCGGCGTCCTTGGCGGGCATCTCGACGTCATGGTATCGAACGCATCGGGCCCGTTGCCGCAGATCGAAGGCGGGCAGATGCGCGCGCTTGCGGTCGCGGCGCCGCGGCGGCTGGCGGCCGCGTACGCAACGGTGCCGACGTGGAAAGAGCAGGGCAGCAATGTCGTCGCCGCTTTCTGGCGCGGCGTGATCGGACCCAAAAGCATGGCGCCCGCGCAGATCGCGTTCTGGGACGCCGAACTCGCGAAGCTCGCCGCGAGCGACGATTGGAAAAAATATCTTGCCGAGCACCAGCTTGAAGGCGATTACCGCCCGAGCCGCGAATCGAAGCAATTTCTCGACGCGGAATTTGCCGAATACAAGACCATCCTTGGCGAGCTGGGTCTCGCGAAATGACGTTGACGGCGCGCGCGCTGGTTGCGGGCGTTGTGTTCTCGGCCTGCACTGCCGGCGCATCTGCGCAAAGTTATCCGAACCGGCCCGTGCGCATACTCGTGCCGTTTCCGGCGGGTGCCGGCGTGGATATCGTCGCGCGCATGATCGGCCAGCCGCTCACGGAAGTCTGGAGCCAGGCCGCGGTCGTCGATAACCGTCCCGGTGCGGGCGGCACGATTGCGTGCGAACTCGCCGCCAAGGCGGCGCCCGACGGCTATACGCTGTTGCTCGGCAACATCAGCACGTTCGCGATGGCGCCCAGCCTCTACAAAAAGGTGAATTACGATCCCGTGCGCAGTTTTGCGCCGGTCACGCTGATCAACACGAGCGCCAACGTGCTGGTCGCACATCCCGCCGTTCCGGCGACCAATACCCAGGCGCTGATTGCGCTTGCGAAAGCGAAGCCCGGCCAGATCAACTACGCGTCCGCGGGCAGCGGCACGTCTCCGCACCTCGCCGCGGAATTATTCAAAACCATGGCGGGCGTCAATCTTGTCCACGTGCCGTACAAAGGCAGCCCGCAGGCGCTCACCGATTTGCTCGGCGGACAAACGCAGATCATGTTTGCGAGCCTCGTGTCGGCGCTGCCGCACATCCGCCAGGCGCGCCTGCGCGCACTGGGCGTGACCAGTCTCAAGCGCGCTGCCGCGCTGCCGGAGGTGCCCACCATCAGCGAATCGGGATTGCGCGGTTACGACGTTGCCGTCTGGATGGGGGTGGTCGCGCCCGCCGGCACGCCGCCGGCCATAGTGATGCAGCTTAACCGGCAGGTCGCCGCAATAGTGCAATCGCCGGACATCCGCGAGCGCCTCGCTGTGCAGGGACTCGAAGCCGTCGCGGACTCGCCGGCCGAGTTCGGCGCTTATATTGCGTCCGAAGTCGGTAAATGGGCGGCGGTCATCCGGCAGGCGGGCGTTGTTGCGGACTAAGACAGCCTCTAGCTGATGCGGTCGGGGATCTGGCGGCGGATGTCGCGCGACATCCTCAACGCGGTTTCGACGCCACTGTAATAGCCGGGTATATAGGCCGCCTCGCTGAACCCGAGCGCGCGGTAGAAATCGCGCGCGCCGAAATTCGTCGCGCGCAATTCGAGATTGAATGTCGCGATGCCGGCGATCAATGCCGACTCCTCGAGCCACGTCATCAGTTGCCGGCCGATGCCGCAACGCTGGTACGAGGGCGTTACGGCGAGCAGGCTCAGGTGCGCCTGCTCGTCGCCGAAATTCATGATCGCGAAACCGGTGAGATGATTGCGAACCGCGGCGATAACCACGGCAGTGTCCTTGGCCTGGATCGCGCGCGCCACGCGCCTGGGGTCCCACGACCAGCCGGAGAGCCCGGTTTCGATCAGCTCGCGCGACATCAATGCGATCGACTGCGCGTCGGCGAAGCTGGCAAGTCTCAATGTCGGACCGGACATGAGATAGAAGCATATCAGCAGGAACCGAAAAAAGAAAATGCCGGCATGCGCCGGGCGGCGTATCCGATTTCGCAGTGTTGCAAATCCGGAACAAGGCCGTCGCACCGGCTTCAAGCGGGTGCGACGGATTTCCTTAACGCGTTGCTACCGGGCAAGCGTCAAGCTTTGCCGGTTTTCGGAATGAACTTGAGAGCGACGCCGTTGTTGCAGTAGCGCTTGCCGGTCGGCGCCGGGCCGTCGTCGAACACGTGGCCGTGATGGCCGCCGCAGCGTATGCAGTGATACTCGGTGCGCGGATAGAGGATCTTGTGGTCGGTGCTGGCGCCGAACACGCCCGGGATCGTCGTGAAAAAGCTCGGCCAGCCGGTGCCGCTTTCAAATTTCATCGCCGACGTGAACAGCGGCAGGTCGCAACCCGCGCATGCGAACACGCCCTGGCGCTTCTCGTCGTTGAGCGGGCTCGAGCCGGGCCGCTCGGTGCCTTCCTCGCGCAGCACGTCGTACGCCAGTCCTTTAAGACGCTTTTTCCACTCGTCGTTCGGGAGTTTCAGCGGTTCACCCGGCGACGGCACCTTGGCGCCGTCGGCGAGCAGCGACTTCCAGTTCTTCTGCAGTTCCTCGACGGCTTTCATCGATTCCACCGGGGCTGCTACCGCCCGCCGCGCAATGCCGAGGGCCAGCGGTATGCCGGCGAGTGCTTTCCAGAATGTACGTCGTTGCATGATGTGTCCTCCAGTAGCGTTAAGACCGGCGGCGGGGCGGGGAATTCCCGCGCCGCGGCCGGTTGACGCAACTTAGTCGTCGCACCGCGCATTTGATTACACGGTTTACAGCGTTGCTTCCGATCCGAATATTACCGTGCACTGGCTCGACAGGACCCCGCCATTGCCGTGCGCGAGGGCAACGTCGCAGTTCTTGACCTGGCGCTTGTCGCATTCACCGCGAACCTGGCGCACCGCTTCTATCATCACCAGGAGGCCATACATGCCCGGATGGCAGTACGACAATCCGCCGCCGCTCGTGTTGACGGGGATGTTGCTGCCGCCGGGTGCGGTCTTGCCGCCTTCGAAGAATTTGCCGCCTTCGCCTTTTTTGCAGAAGCCCAGGTCTTCGACGAAGAGGATGGGCGTGATGGTGAACGCGTCGTAGAGCGACAGCATCCTGACGTCGGATTGCTTGACGCCGGCCATCTTGAAGGCCTGCTCGCCGGAATCTTTGGCACCGCTGACGGTGAGGTCAGGCATGCTCGAGATGTTCAAGTGGCTCAGCGTATCGCCGGTGCCGAGCACGTAGACGGGTTTTTTCTTGAGCGTCTTGGCGCGCGCGGCCGAGGTGACGACGATCGCGCCGCCGCCGTCGACTACGAGGCAGCAGTCGCGCACCGTGAACGGATAGCTCACTACGCGCGCTTTTCTGACCTGCTCTATGGTCAGGGGCTCTTTTTCCCATGCGACGGGATTCAGCAGCGCCCATTTGCGCGCCGACACCGCGACTTCGGCGAGCTGCTCGACAGTCGTGCCGTACTGGTGCATGTGGCGCGCGGCGGCGAGCGCGTACGCGCTGATCGGCAGGATGGGCTTGTACGGTGATTCGTAATGATTGTATTCGCGCGGGCTGGCGGCGGCACGGCTGACCGAGCGCTGCGTGCTGCCGTACGCGATGACGGCCACTTCACACAGGCCCGCTTCGATCGCGGCCTGCGCGTGGGTGACATGCGACATGAACGACGAGCCGCCGATGATGGTGCCGTCGAAATACTTCGGCTTGATGCGCAGGTAATCGGCGAGCGCCATCGGACCCATGCGCACCTGCGTGGCGGCGACGAACAGGCCGTCGACGTCGGACAACTTCAGGCCGGCATCGTCGAGCGCGCGCATGGTGGCCTGCGCCATCAGGTCGACGGGGCTCGTGTGCGGCGCTACCAGGCCCAGATCGGACTCGGCCGCGCCGACGACTGCAACACTACCGCGTTTACGGCCGCTCATTTTGCGCCCTCCGCCGGAGTGAACACGGGATAGGGGAGCTGCTTGTCGTCGCCCGGGTTGATTTTCACCTTGACGCGCATGCCGATCTTGACCGCCATCGGGTCGATGCCTTCGACGCGGCTCATCATGCGATAGCCTTCATCGATGTCGATCAGCGCGACGTTGAACGGCGGTACATCCTTGCCGGCGTGCACGACCGTCGTCGAGTAGACGGTACCGAGACCCTTGGAGACGCGCCATTCGAGATTGGCGCTGCCGGTTTTCGGCGCGACCGCGCGCGGGTGGAATATGGGCGTGTTGTCGTCGGTGCACACCTGGTACGCAAGTTCGCCTTTCTTGCAGTACTCGACGTACGTGCCGAGCGGCGAGGCTTTCATGAGATCTGCTGACATGATGCTCCCTTGGTTTGTTGCGGGTGGTTGCGGGTTATAACGAACAGGTGCGTGCGGATAGCTGCGGTTTTCGCCCGATTATAGCGCACCGACCGTCAATCGACTTTCACATGGGCGGCTTTGATGACCCTGGCCCAGCGGGCGATGTCGTTGCGCACCAGCACCGCAAACGCCGCGGGCGGCATGCCGACGGGCTCGGCGCCGCCGCTCGCGAGCAGTGCCGCCACTTCAGACACGCGCAACGCCGCGCTCGTCTCGCGATACAGCGCGTCGACGACGGCGGGCGACAGCCGCGCCGGGCCGCACAGGCCGTGCCAGCCTTCGGATTCGTAACCGGGCAATCCCGACTCCGCGACGGTCGGCAGATTGGGCAGCAATTGCGAGCGCTTCGCATTCGTGACCGCCAGCGCGCGCAGGCGCCCCGACTTCACGTGAGGCATAACAGCCGGCGCGCTGATGAAAGAGAGCTGTACCTGTCCCGCGAGCAGGTCCACGGCTGCGGGCGCGCCGCCTTTGTACGGCACATGCACGAGATTCACGCCGGCCATGTTCTTGAACATTTCGGCGGCGAGATGCGTCGGCGTGCCGTTACCGGTGGACGCGTAGGCGAACTCGCCGGGTTTCGCTTTTGCCAGCGCGATGAGCTCCTGCACGGAGCGCGCGGGCACGGCGGGATTCACGACGAGGATGCTGGTGATGATGGCGATCAGGGTGACCGGCGCGAAATCGCGCGCGAAATCGTACGGCAATCCCGGGATCAACGTCGCGTTGATCGTGTTGCCGGTCGAACACGCGAGCAGCGTGTAACCGTCGGGCGCCGCTTTGGCGACGAGATCGGCGCCTATCGTCCCGCCGGCGCCGCCGCGGTTGTCGATCACGATCGGCTGTTTCAGCGATTCGGTCAGGCGCGGCGAGATCGCGCGCAGCGTGATGTCGACCGGGCCGCCGGCGGGGTAGGGAACGATCACGCGTATCGGCCGCAACGGATAGTCGGCAGCCGACGCACCCAACGGGACGAGCGCCCAGATGACGAGGACGCCCCGCGCAACGTCAGTCAACCGTTGCTCCGGAGATTTTTACGACCCTGCCCCATTTCACAATTTCGCCGTGCAGGTACGCGCCGAATTCCGCCGGGGTCATGGTCACCGCTTCGACGCCGTCGCCGGCGAAGCGTTGTGCGACGTCCGGCTGACGCATCGCGCGATTGATTTCGCCGTTGAGCTTCGCGATGATTTCGCGCGGCGTTGCTGCGGGCGCGAATGCGCCGTACCAGCCGCTCGCTTCGAAGCCCTTGATCGTTTCGGCCACGGTCGGCAGTTCGGGCACCGCGCTCGAACGTTTTGCGCTGGTGACTGCCACCGCGCGCAACTTGCCGGACTTGATGTGCGGCATTGCCGAAAGCATGTTGTTGAACATCAGAGACACCTGTCCGGCGAGTAAATCGATGGTCGCCGGCGCCGCGCCCTTGTACGGGATGTGCGTGAGCTTGACGCCGGCCATCAGGTTGAAGAGCTCGCCTGCGAGATGCGGCATTCCGCCGGTGCTCGCCGATGCGTAGTTGATCTGGCCCGGACGGCTCTTCGCGAGCGCGATCAGATCCTTGACCGTTTTTACCGGCAGCGTCGGATGCACGACGAGTATGAAAGGTGCCGCGGCAACGAGCGCGACCGGTGCCAGGTCTTTCTCGGTGTCGTAGGGCATTTTGGGATACATGCTGGGGATGACCGCGAAAGTGATCGGCACCGTCAGCAGGGTGTAACCGTCGGGCGGCGCCTTCACCGTGAGTTCGGCGCCTATCATGCCGCTCGCGCCCGGGCGGTTGTCCACGATAACCTGCGCGCCCAGCGCAGGCGTGAGTTTTTGCGCGACCGTGCGCGCGATCATGTCGGTCGGTCCGCCCGGCGGATAACCGACGACGATGCGTATTGGTTTTGCCGGATAGGTTTGGGCGAGGGAGTGCGTGCAAAGTAGAAGGGCGGCGAACAATAGCGTGCCCCCACCCCAACCCTCCCCCGTTGCACGGGGGAGGGAGCGGCAGAACGATTCCCTCCCCCGTTTACGGGGGAGGGCTAGGGAGGGGGCAGAGTTTGAATTCATTGTTTTACGCTCGATGCGCATTAATAAACTCCAGCGCCGCTTTCGCGCACTCATCGGGCAGCGCGCCCGCGGCGTGCCAGGCGTCGCTGTCGAGTACGATCAGCTGCGACTTGCGGATGGTCGACGTCCATTCCTTGTAGCTGTCGACGCTGCGCAATCCGCTGCCGGTGGTGCAGAACACCAGCGTCGGACATTGGATTTTCGCGACGTCGGCGCGGATGTCCATGCCCGGCACCCAGCGCAAATAGCCCTGCATGGTCGAGACCGCCGTTTTGCTCTGGATGGTGTTGACCCACCAGTCGACCTCCGCCCGCGAGACTTTGCTGCCGAGCCGGCCCTGCATGGTCTGCTGCGCCCATTTGAGCATGCCGTCTTTTTCGATGTCCTTGCACCAGCCGGTGGCCGCCTGCGGTCCGACCACCGGCGGCGTTACGCCGACCAGCGTTGTCACGAGCTGCGGATATTCGGCCGCGAGTTTCAATGCCATCGAGCCGCCGCTCTTGGCGCCGAGCAGGTGCACGCGGCCGCAGCCGAGGTGGTCGATCAGCGCCGCAAAATCCTCGAGCAGCGCGTCCATCGTCCACTCGTATTCCCTGGGCATCGGCGTCGAGCGCCCGAAGCCGCGCACGTCGACGCGGACACAACGGTAATGCCCGGCGAAATGCGGCATCCATGCGCGCCATGCCTCGGTGCTTTCCGCAAGTCCGTGGATGAACAGCGCGGTTGCCGGTTCGCGCCACGGATCGGTGAAGTCGTCTATCGCGTAAAAAAGCTGGCAGCCGTCGGGCCGCGTGAGCGTTGCATCCAAGAGGATTTCCTTTAAACGGTTTTTGCGGATTGGGTGTCGAGTCCAAGCTCGATCACCGCCTGCGCGCGCAGTTTGTTTTTCTGCACCTTGGCGCTGCCGGTCATGCCGTAGTGCTCGAACGAATCGATGATCTTCACGTAACGCGGCACGCGGAAATTCGCGAGTCGCTCCTTGCTCCACGCGATGAGTTCTTCGGGCGTCGCGGTCTCGCCTTCGCGCAATATCACGTATGCAGCCGGAACTTCGATCAACCGCGGGTCGGGTACGCCGATCACCTGCGCCTGCTTTATTTTGGGATGCCGGTGCAGCACGTCTTCGACTTCGGCGGGCGCCACGTTTTCGCCGCCCACGCGGAACACGTCCTTGATGCGGGTGAGAAAGCGCAGCCGCCCGTCGTCGTCCAGCGCGCCCAGGTCGCCGGTATGCAGCCACTTGTTCCGGTCTATCGTTTTAGCCGTCTGTTCGGGCATCTTGTAATAGCCCTTCATCACGCTCCAGCCGCGCACGAGAATTTCACCCGCCGATCCCGGCTTGAGATCGGCGCCGCCGTCCGGATCGACGATGCGCACCTCGACGTCGTCGAGGATGTGCGCCCAGCCGTTGATGCGTTTCTCGAGATCGTCGGTGTAATACGACATGCAGACGTTGGGCGAGGCTTCTGATAGCCCGTACGCCTGGGTGACGCCGCGCATGCCCATGCGATCGACGAGCTGCTGCGTGACTTCAGGCCCGCACGAGACCCAGCCGCCGCGCAGGGTCAGCGGACATTTGGCGAAATCGGGATGATTGAGCTGCATCAGGAACATCGTGTCGTTGCCCGAGGTCAGTGTGCATTTCTCTTCCGACATCACGCGCAGCGCTTCGCCCGCGTCGAACGTCGGCGTCGAGAAGAGGGTCGCGCCGCTCGTCAGCGCGGCGAGCAGCGACAACGTGCTGCCCGCGACGTGATAGAACGGCCGCGCGCTGAAATAGCGGTCGCCGGCGCGGCAATCGAAGCGGCGCGCGATGTAAGCCGCATTGCGCAGCATGTTGTCGTGCGTGAGCATCACGCCTTTCGGATACGACGTGGTACCCGAGGTGAATTGCATCAACAGCACGTCGTCGGGTTGCGCGGCGTCGAGCGGCAGTTCCGCCGCGCGCGCGCCGCGCGCGAGGAAATCCGCATAGCTGACGGCGGCTTGCGGAACGTCGTTGCCGAGCACGACCACGTTGCGCAGCAGCGGCAAGGCCGTGCCGGGCAGTTGCGCATCGATAGCCGGGCAGAACCCGCGCAGCATGTCGATGAAGTCGATTTTGAGAAAGCGGTCGATCACGAACAACAGCTTCACGTCGGCCTGCTTCAGGCAATACTCGAATTCGTCCGCTTTGAACCGAGTGTTGACCGGTACCGTGACCGCGCCGAGCGTGGCGGCCGCACAGAAGAACACCACCCATTCGATCGAATTGCCCATGCACACGGCGACGTGATCGCCGCGGCGCACATCGCTGGCATGCAGCGCGGCGGCGGCTTCCTGGACGGCCTGCCACAGCTGCGCGTACGTGAGGCGGCGTCCGGAAATCACGAGCGCTTCCTGCGCCGGGCGCTCGCGCGCTGCGTTGGCCAGCGTCGTGGCAAGCGTCTGGCGGGGCCAGTAGGAGTCTGCTGACACGCGTTGCACCTGCGCTAATCCGCCTTGATGTTCGCGGTCTTGGCGACCTTCGCCCATTTGACCATTTCGGCTGTGATCAGCCGGCTGAAGTCCTCGGGCGTGCCGCTGACCGGATCGGCGCCCTCGGACGCAAAGCGCTTGCCCGTTTCCGGCAGCTGCATGACGCGATTGATTTCAACGTTGAGCTTTTTGACGATCGCCGGCGGCGTGGCGGCGGGCGCGAGTATGCCCCACCAGTTGTTGGCCTCGTAACCGGGCAGGTCTTCGGCGATGGCCGGCACGTCGGGGAGCACGGTTGTGCGCTTCAAGCCGCCGGTGCCGAGCGCTTTCAACTTGCCGCTGCGAAAATGCGGCAGGAACTGGATGAGCGAGCCGATCGAGATGTGCGCCTGGCCGGCGATGGTGTCGACCATCGCCGGTCCGCCGCCCTTGTATGGCACGTGGATCATGCTCAGGCCCGCGGACGTTCTGAAGAGTTCGCTCGCAAAATGCTGGAAGCTGCCGATGCCGGCGGTCGCGTAAATCAGTGTATTCGGCTTCGCCCTGGCAAGCGCAATGAACTCTTTGACCGAGTTGACCGGCACGCCGGGGTACATGGCGAGCACCGCCGGGCCCGTGCCGAGCTGGGCCACGCGCGCGAAGGATTTGACGGAATCGTACGGCAGTTTGTATATCGCGGCATTCATCGTATAGGCGACGGAAATCATCAACAGCGTGTGCCCGTCGGCGACCGCATTCGCGGCAGTTTCGGTGCCGATCAGGCCGCCGGCGCCGCCGCGGTTGTCGATGACGACCTGTTTGCCGAAGCGCTCGGTCAGGTGGTTCGCCAGATAGCGGCCGATGATGTCGTTGCTGCCGCCGGGCGGAAACGGCACGATCAGGCGGATCGGCTTGGTCGGATAGCTGTCCGCAGGTTGCGCATGGGCGGCACACGCAATGACGAGCGCGCAGACGGCCAGGAGAGCTTGAAGCAACTTGACGGCAAAATTCGAAAGCATGAATTCTCCTGACATCCTGACGTGAAGCGAATTTCCGCAAAGTGGGGTGCACACCGGAGCGAAGCGATGCTGCTCCTCGGGCTCCTCCGGGCGCGGCTGGTTGCAGATCAAGTGCAGCGGGCGTAAAGAATAATTGTGCCCGGTGCCGGTGGCCGTTATTTTACACCGGCGCACGCGGCGTGGATTGAGGGGCGCCGGGATCATTGCAAATTGTCAGCGCAGAAGCTGCACTATAGAATCGATCGCGATGAAAGCCGTGCCCGATTACAACGCCATGAGCGACGACGCGTTTCGCCGCGAGGTCGGCGCGTTTTTCGAATCCGAGTATCCGCCGCACCTGCGCTATCTGCTGCGCCGCGCGCGCTGGGTGGAGATGAAACCCTGGTGGGACAAGCTCTACGCGAAGGGCTGGGTCGCGCCCGGCTGGCCGCGCGAGTGGGGCGGCATGGAACTGGGCGCGGCGAAAATGCTGATCTACATGGAAGAAATGGAACGCCATGGCGTCGCGCGCGCGCCGGAGCAGGGCATCACGCAGGTCGGACCCATCCTCATG
Source organism: uncultured Streptomyces sp. (assembly GCA_964510405.1). Lineage (GTDB taxonomy): Bacteria > Pseudomonadota > Gammaproteobacteria > Burkholderiales > SG8-41 > PALSA-1004. The sequence continues at coordinate 17,894 of CAZEAX010000025.1, forward strand.
CGTTACGGCACGCCCGCCCAGCAACAACATTATCTGCCGCGGTCGTTGTCGGGTGAATACATCTGGTGCCAGGGCTATTCCGAGCCGAACGCCGGGTCCGATCTGGCGAGCCTGCAGACTTCCGCCGTGATCGATGGCGACGAGCTTGTCATCAACGGGCAGAAGATCTGGACTTCGCTCGCGCACGACGCGACGCATATCTATATGCTGGTGCGTACCGACAAGGCGGCGAAGAAGAAACAACTGGGCATCAGTCTCGTGCTCGCCGACGTGAAAACGCCCGGCATTACGATCCGGCCGATCCGCAACATCGCCGGCCACGAGGAATTCTGCGAGGTGTTTTTCGACAACGTGCGCGTGCCGTACGCCAGCCTCGTCGGCCGGCTTAACGAGGGCTGGACGATAGCGAAGGCGCTGCTGTCGTACGAGCGGCTCACCATCGGCAGCCCGCGCCGGCCGGCCTACGCGTTGCGCCGCATCGAATTGATCGCGCGCGCGAAGGGTTTGTTCGCCGACAGCGGTTTTACGGACCGTTATACCGCACTCGCGCTCGACGTGCAGGACCTTGGTTCTCTCTTCGGACGCTTCGTCGAACAGGTGAAGCGCGGCGAGCCGCTGGGCGAAGACATCTCGATGCTCAAGATCTGGACGACCGAGACGTGGCAGCGCATCACCGATATGCTATTGGAAACCGGCGCCGAAGACGGCGTGCTCGCGGGCGTGCGCGACATCGACGGCGTGGAAGCGGACATACTTTCGAGTTTCTACTATTCGCGGCCCGGCACGATCTTCGGCGGCAGCAGCGAGGTTCAGCGCAACATTCTGGCGCGGTATGTGTTGCGGCTGCCGCCTTCAAATTGACAATTGATAATGGACAATTGACAACGCACGCATGACAAGATGCACTGAATTATTCATTGTCAATTATCCATTGTCCATTGGTGTTAGTCCGCCTTCATGTTCGCGGTCTTGACCAGGCGTGTCCACTTCTCGATTTCGCTGCGAATGAACGCGCCGAATTGTTCGGCCGTGCCGCCGACCGGCTCGGCGCCCTGGCCCGACAGGCGCTCGACGACATCGGGCATGTGCAGGATGCGCGTGATGTCGGCGGTGAGCCGCGCAACGATGTCTTTCGGCACCGCGGCGGGCACGACGAATCCGTACCAGCCGCTCGCCGCGTAGCCGGGCAGGCCGCCTTCGGCGATGGTCGGCAGTTCCGGCATGAGCTTCGAGCGCTGCGCGCCGGTCACCGCAAGCGCACGCAGTTTCCCGGATTTGATGTGCGGCACCACGATCAGGCTGTTCTCGTAACTCATCTGGACTTCGCCGCTCATCAGCGCGGTCAACGCCGGTGCGCCGCCCTTGAACGGGACGTGCACGATGTTCACGTGCCCCAATGTCTTGAAGAGTTCGCCGGCCAGATGCGTGACGGTGCCGCTGCCCGACGATGCGTAATTGAGCATGCCGGGCTTGGCGCGCGCGAGCGCCAGCAATTCGCGCACGTTGCGCACCGGCAGCGCCGGATGGACGACGAGTATGTTGGTGACGGTGACGGCCTGCGTCACCGGCGCGAAATCGCGCAGGCTGTCGTAGCCGCGGTTCGGGTAGAGGCTCATCGCGACCGCGAGCCCGCTGATCGATCCGAGCAACAGGGAATAGCCGTCGGGCGGCGATTTGGCGACCTGTTCGGTGCCGATCACGCCGCCCGCGCCGGCACGATTGTCGATGACGACGGGCTGGCCGAGCGTTTCGCCGAGTTTCTGGCCGATCGTGCGCCCGACGATGTCGGTCGGTCCGCCGGCGGGAAACGGCACGACCATGCGGACGGTCTTCGTGGGGAACGTTTGAGCGGGTGCTGAGCTGGCGAAGACCGATGAGAATGCGGCGATAAAAACAAGGATGAAGGCGGAAGGATGAAGGCGGAAAGAACACCCAAACCGCTGTTGTGCGTTTTTATTCATCCTTCATCCTTCATCCTTAGTTCTCCTACTCCGGTTTGACGTTCGCGAACTTGATCACCTTCGCCCACTTCGCGATTTCATCGCGCAGGAAGGTCGCGAATTGCTCGGGGCTGTTGCCGACCGGGTCGGAGCCTTCCGCTTTCAGCCGTTCCCTGAGTTCGGGGGAGCTGATGACTTTCAGCACGTCGGCGTTTATTTTCATGATGACGTCGCGCGGTGTTTTCGCCGGCGCGGTCAGGCCGTTCCACGCGACTGCTTCGAAGCCCTTGAGGCCGGATTCATTCAACGTCGGCACGTCCGGCAACGCGGGCGTGCGTTGCAGGCTGGTG
>CAZEAX010000026.1:0-12451 GCA_964510405.1 uncultured Streptomyces sp.
CGCAGTTCGCTGCGCTCGATCTTGAGTTCGTCCGCCGCGCGGTCGACCAGGCGCTCGACCGCATACGCAATATCGGGCCGGCCCGCGCCGCGATACGCCGCGATCGGCACCGTATTCGTGAGCACCACTTTGAAACTCCCGTAAAGTGCGGGAATTTCGTAAACACCCGTCATCAAAGTTGCCGGATTGCGCAGATGGCTGATCGAACCGGTCGGCGTCAGGTACGCGCCCATGTCGCATAGAAATTCGTAGCGCGCGGCCAAAAATCTGCCGTCGCGATCGAGCGCGAGTTCGCCGGCGATCTCAAGCCCGCGGCCGTGCGCGTCCGACATGAAGCCTTCCGCGCGCGAGCCGACCCACTTGACCGGGCGGCCGAGCCGCTTCGCCGCTATCATCAGCGCCCCTTGCTCGGGATAGACGCCGCTGCGCTGACCGAAGCTGCCGCCGACGTCGCGACTATGCACGCGCAGTTTCGCTTCGGGTACGCCCGTCAGCGTCGCAATCTGCTTGCGCAGCATGACCATGCCTTGCGACGGCGTGTAGATATCGTAGCTCTCGCTCGCCACATCGAAACTTACCAGACTGCCGCGCGGCTCCATCGGACTGGGTGCTACGCGCGTGGTAATCACGTCAAGGCGCGCGACATGCGCGGCTTTCGCAAACGCGGCCGCGACCGCCGCGGCGTCGCCGGTTTCCCATTCGAAACACAGGTTGCCGGGAATGTTGGCGTGCAATTGCAGCGCGCCCGGCGCCAGCGCATCTTCCACCGTAGCCACGGCGCCCAGGTCTTTGTAGTCGACGACGATCGAATCGAGCGCGTCCTGCGCGGCGAGCGCCGACTCCGCAACCACCATCGCGACGGTTTCGCCGACGTAGCGCACCGCCGTCGTGGCGAGCACCGGCCGTTCCGGTTTGAGAATCTGTGCGCCGTTGCGTCCCGTAAACGCCATCAGGTTCGGGAATTGCGTGTACTGCGCGGCCACCGCGTCGGCGCCGGTGAATACGGCAACGACACCCGGCCGCGCGAGTGCGGGCCTGGCGTCGATCGAAACGATTTGCGCGTGCGCGCGATCGGCACGCAGGAATGCCGCGTGCAGCTGGCCCGGCAGGTTCACGTCCGCCGTATAGCGGCCGCGGCCGGTAATCAAACGCAGGTCTTCACGACGGTTTGCCGTGCGGAGATGACTCATAGGCTGGAATTTACGGTTGGTGTAAGACGCGCGACTGCTAGTCTACCTTGATGCCCGCGGATTTGACGACTTTTGCAATTTTACAACGTCATTGCAGTCACCCGCGAAATATGGTCGCGCGCCACACTCAATCCGCTTTGGCACCGGAGGCCTTGATCACCGCCCCCAGTTTTTTCACCTGGTCCCGGATAAATGCGTCGAACTCTTTCGGGGTGGAAGGCCGCGCGGTCGCGCCCTGCGCAAGAAATTGTTTCCTGATGTCGGGCAGTTCGAGAATCCGGTGCGTCTCCCGCATCAGCAAATCGATGATCGCCTGCGGCGTATGACGCGGCGCCATCAGTCCGTACCACTGTTCGAATTCGGCGCCGGGAACGCCGGCTTCGGCGATGGTCGGCACATCGGGGAAAACCGGCGATCGCTGCGCCGTCGTCACCGCCAGCGCGAGCAACCTGCCGTCGCGGATCTGCGCGATGGCCGGCGTAATCGGCGAGAAGAAGAACTGCACGCGCCCGCTGATCGTATCGGTAAGCGCTTCGGGCGTGCCTCGATATGGCACGTGCCCGGCTTCGATGCCCGCGGCCAGCTTGAACATCTCGGCGTTGATGTGCGTGCCGCTGCCGATGCCGGCGGAGCCGTAATTGAACCTGCCGCTTTTCTTCGCCGCCGCGATGAGCTCTTTGACGTTCTTCGCGTCGAGCGCGGGCGCCACCACGAGCACGTCCGGCACGCTCGCCACCTGGCTGATCACCGCAAAGTCTTCCAGCGTGTTGTAGCCGGGATTGCGGTACAGGGTCGCGTTGATCGCGTGACCGGTCGAGACCATCATCAGCGTGTGTCCGTCAGGCGTTGCATGCGCCACCGTGGAAGTTGCCACGGTCCCGCCTGCGCTCGGCCGGTTATCGACGACGAATTGCTGCCCGAGCGCCTCACCCAGCTTCGCACTCATGATGCGCGCGAAAAGATCGGTCTGGCTGCCGCCCGAGAACGGCACCAGCATGCGCACGGGCTTGGTCGGATAACGCGCTTCCGCACCAAAACTCGCACACGCCGCGCCCCACAGGCCGAGGCATGCAGCCATCAAGCAAGGCCTGAGAATTTTCATAGATCTTCCTCTACCGAAAGGTGACGGAAATTTCATTCGATCTCCACCGGCTTGCCGCTCGCAATCGACTGAATGATCGCGTCGAACGCCGCAATCGTCGCGGTCATCTCGGCGGGCGTGATTGGATACGGCGCACCTCCGGCCACGGCCGTTGCGAACGCGTCGAATTCCGCACGGATCGAATCGATCGCAGCATAAGTCCTGCGCTCGACCGGCGCGCCGGAACAACGCACGACGGTTTCGGTTTCGCCGAGCGCTTCCGCCGAACCGCGGTCGCCGAATGCATGCACTCGCCAGTAGAATGGCGAAGGACGCACCGCGCCCAGCGTGCCGCTCATGCCGTTCTTGAAGCGAAACAGCACCGAGATCGTGTCGCGCGGATCGTGGCCGCCCTGTGTCGATGCAAATTGCGCGTTGACCCGCGCGACCGGCCCCGCCATGCTGACGAACGCGTCGAGGATATGGATGCCGGTGCCGGTCATGCCCGCGCCCGGCGTCTCTTCGGGCTGGTCGCGCCAGCCCGCGAAAAAGTTGCTCGAATTCTCGTTGCTGTAATGGCCTTCGATATGCATTACCTTGCCGAGACTGCCGCCGGCGGCCACACCGCGCAATGCCGTCATCGACGGCCAGAAGCGCTTGTTCTGCCCGACGCCGATCACGCGTTTGGCTTCGAGACAGGCCTTGACCGCGCGTTCCGCATCGGCGCGTTTAAGCGACAATGGCTTTTCGCAAAACACGTGCTTGCCGGCGCGCGCCGCAGCGACAATCTGGTCGGCGTGCAGAGAGTGCGGCGTGGCGAGCACGACCGCTTCGATTTCTGGATCGGCCAGCACGTCGGCGAGTTCGCTGCAGAGGGGAATGCCGTGCTGCGCGGCGAACGCCTGCGTCTCGGCGATTTCTTTCGTCACGCCGCGCACGAATTTCAATTGCGTACTTTTGCCCTGCACCGCGTTGACGATATTTTTGCCCCACCACCCGAGACCGATAATTGCCGCATTGACCACGTGCATAGCTCCCCTGGAAAAAGCCCCCGAATTCTACCCGATTGCCGGGGTGCCAAAAGCGGTGTCAATTCGCGCGGCGATTGTGCACAATTGACAACGCGAATGGCTGTACCGGGGGATCGATGAACGCCGCTGCGAAATTCTGTTTAATCCCGCTCGCGATTTGCGCGGCGTCGCCCGCATGCGCGCAGGATTATCCGAACAAACCCATCCGGCTCGTCGCGCCCTTCTCGCCCGGCGGCGCGACCGACGTGCTGGCGCGCATCGTCGGCCAGAAAATCAGCGAGCGCACGGGTCAGCCGGTCGTCGTTGAGAACCGCGTCGGCGCGGGCGGCAATATCGGCGCGGAGCAGGTCGCGAAGGCGGCGCCGGACGGGTACACGCTGTTGATGGGCGGCGTGCCGCACGCAATAGGCATGAGCCTTTATGCGAAACTCGGCTACGACATGGTGAAAGACCTGACTTCAGTCGCCGAAGTGGCGTCGTTTCCGAGCGTGCTCGTGCTGCATCCATCGCTGCCGGCGAAGTCGGTGAAAGAACTGATCGCGCTTGCCCAGGCGCGGCCCGGCCAGTTGAATTTCGGTTCCGCCGGCAACGGCTCGCCCAACCATCTCGCGCTCGAGTTGTTCGACACCATGGCGGGCGTGAAGATGACGCACATTCCGTACAAGGGCGCCGGCCAGGTCGTCGGCGATTTGTTGGCGGGCCAGTTGCAGCTCGCGTCGATGGGCCTGCCCGTCGCGATGCCGCACGTGCAGTCCGGCAAGCTGCGCGCGATTGCGTTGACGGGCGCCGCGCGCTCCCCGCTGCTGCCGCACATCCCGACAGTCGCCGAAGCGGGCCTGCCGGGCTTCGATGTCACCTCGTGGTACGGCGTGTTCGGTCCCGCGCAATTGCCCAGGGAAATCGTCATGAAACTCAATACCGAAATCGGCGGCGCGATTGCCGCGCCCGAACTGACGGAGCGCCTGACCGCGCTCGGCGCCGAGCCCGCAGTCAAAAGTACCGCCGAGTTTGCGCAGTACGTGCGCGATGAAATAGTGAAATGGGCGAAAATCGTCAGGGAGTCTGGCGCGAGGCTGGATTAAAACCGCGCGCTGCCCCACAATCGGCGGCATCGAGAAATCCGCAACCCTGCGCAAAGCGCGGGTATGCGGCACCCACGAGGAGATCTATATGCGCTACGGAATTCTGTTCTGCACGGTTGCGATCGCCGCGGCTTCGGTCGATGCCTGCGCGCAGAAATATCCGGACAAGCCGCTGCGCATGGTGGTGCCGTTCGCGCCGGGTGGAGGCACCGATATCGTCGCGCGCCGCGTCGCGCAGAAGCTCTCGGAAGCGTTGGGCCAGCAGGTCGTCGTCGACAATCGCGGCGGCGCGGGCGGCGTGCTCGGCGCCGACATCACGGCGCGCGCGGCGCCGGACGGCTACACAATCATCCTCGTGTCGGGCAGTTATGCCGTCAATCCGAGCCTGTACAAACTCTCGTTCGACCCGGTCGACGGCATCACGCCGATCGGTCTCGTCGGCATGAGCGCGGACCTGCTCGCGGTTTATCCGGGCGTGCCCGTCAAGACGACGCAGGACCTGATCGCGCTCGCCAAAGCGAGTCCGGGCAAACTCAACTACGGTTCGACCGGCGTCGGCGGGTTCACGCACCTGGCGACCGAACTTTTCAAGATGATGACGCAGACGGACATGGTCCACGTGCCGTACAAGGGCACCGGGCCGGCGATGGCCGACCTGCTCGGCGGTCAGGTCCAATTATTGTTCGGCGGCATTGCGTCGGAAATTCCGTTCGTGCGCAACGGACGGTTGAAAGGTCTCGGCGTGACGACGCCCAAACGCCTGCCCGGCGTGCCCGATATTCCGGCGATCGCCGAAACCGTGCCGGGATACGAAGCCGTGCTCTGGTACGGCGTGTGGGGCCCGCCCAAACTGCCGCGCGAAATCGTGAACCGCATCAGCGACGAATTGAAAAAAATCGTCGCGCTGCCCGCGACGCGCGAGCAACTGGCGCTGGAAGGCGTCGAAGCGGAACACATGCCGCCGGAGGAATTCAGGAAATTTCTGCGCGTTGAGATCGCCAAGTGGGCGAAAGTCGTGAAAGCAGCCGGCGTGAAAGAAGATTGAATTGATGCGTTCGCGTAAATCCGTTGTGCTCGCTTTTTGCGGCACGTTCGCGCTCGCCGCCGCAACAACAACACTAACGCATGGCGCCGAGTCCGGCTACCCGGCCCGTCCTGTCCGCGTCGTCGTTCCCTATTCGCCCGGCGGTTCGTCCGACGCGGTCGCGCGCATTCTCGCGCAGAAACTCGGCGACATGCTCGGCCAGCAATTCGTGATCGACAACCGGCCCGGCGCATCAGGATCGCTCGGCCGCGACCTGGTGGCCAAAGCGGCGCCGGACGGTTACACGCTGCTGATCGGCGACTCGCCGCACACGATCAACGTGCACGTGCTGCGTTACGTGCCGTACGACCCGATCCGGGATTTTACGCCGGTCACCCTGCTCGCCACGGCGCCGCAGGTATTGGTCATCTACCCAGGGTTCCCGGCGCAGACCTTGAGCGAATTCATCGCCGCGGCGGGCGCGCAGCCGGGCAAGCTCAACTACGGTTCGGGCGGGACCGGCTCGATCACGCATCTGACGGGCGAGCTGTTCAAACTCGCCGCGCATGTGAACATCGTGCACGTGCCGTACAAAAGCATCGCGATCGCGCAGACCGACGTCATCGGCGGCCAGGTGCAGGCTGCATTTCCCACGCTGCCCGGCGCCGCGCCGCATGTGCGCGCCGGCCGTTTGCGCGCGCTCGGCGTCTCGAGCGTGAAGCGGGTAAGCGCGCTGCCCGAAGTGCCGACGTTCGGGGAGAGCGGCGTTACCGGGATGATAGTGACCAACTGGTTCGGCATATTCGCGCCAGCGCACCTGCCGCACGAACTGTTGGCGAAACTGCATCAAGCCGTGATCGATGCGATGCAGGCGCCGGACGTGCGCGCCAAATTCGCCAACCTGTCGCTCGAAATCACGACCACGTCGCCGCGCGAATTCGAAGCCCACTTGAAGAGCGAACTCGCCCGCTGGGGCAAGGTGGTCAAGGCCGCCGGCATCAAGCCGGAATAAGCGGCGCCGCCGCCAAGGCTAGTTGAATATCACGTCGTAGACGCGCTGCGCGTCGTCGACGCACAGGCCGCCTGCGTCCTTGCCGCCGACATCCGTAAAGTCGCAGGTCAGGTTGAGTTGGTCGGTCGACGACAGGAGTGCCTTGGTGAAGTTGGTGCGGGCCAGGGTCTCCGCGGTTCTGGGCGCCGCGTTGCGCGCACCGTACCGCTGATAAAGCCCGTACGTCGTGTTGGCGCTCGTGAGTTCGAAAGTGCCGAGATAGACGCGCCGGTCGATTTCCACGGTCACGCTCACGAGGGCCAGTCCTTCGCGCCTGACTGATCCGTAATAGACCGCACCGCCGTCGCGGGCTGTCAGCTGCACCTGCGACAGGCCGTAGGGCAGGTACGCGCATCCCGTCGAAATCAATGTCAGCAAAATTACGATGGCGGCCCGCATGACTTTCTCCTTAAGTTTATTGCTTTATTTGCCGTCGAGTCCGGCAAGCTTTCTGAAGTTCGGCTCGGCGTGCGGAAACGGCGGCAACTGCCACGTGCCCGTGCCCACCGGCCGGATGTCGCGGTCGACCGGCACTTCGACGAGATAGGGCCGGTTGGCCCTGATCGCGGTATCAAGCACGCCCTCGAGATCGTTGGCGCGCTCGACGCGCGCCGCATCGACGCCCATCGACTTCGCGAGCATCACGAAGTCCGTGCTGAACAGCTGCTTCGTCTTGTCGATCTGAAAACTCGTCGCGAGTTCCTGGCCGAACATGCCGAGCTGCATGTCGCGGATCGAGCAGTAGCCGTAGTTGTTCCACACGACCCACACCGCCGGAATGTCGTATTCCTTCGCGGTCAGCAGAATATGCGGCGTCATCAGGAACGAGCCGTCGCCGACCACCGCGATCGCCGCGCTTTCCGGCTGCGCGAGTTTCGCGCCGAGAATGCCGCAGGTCGCGAAACCCATCGAAGCGAATCCCCACGACTGCAACAGGTGGCGCGCGCGCCGCGCCTTCCACAATTGCACGACCCAGTTGTGATGCACGCCGACGTCGGTCGCGAATATCGCGTTTTCCGGAATCACGTTCGACAACCCCTTGAGCAAGCGCTCGGGGCGCAATGGCGACTGATCGGACGCGGCGAACGGCTTTTGATAGTCGTCCCAGATTTTTTTGCACTCGTTCAACTTGCCGACCCAGTCGTCGTAAGTCTTCGGCGCGGCCTTGATTTTTTCACGCGCGCGGCGCACCAGCACTTCGAGGCTCGCGCGCACGTCGCCCAGGATGCCGAGATGCGCGGGGTAGTTGCGCCCGATCTCCGACGGGTCGTTGTCGATCTGGATCAGTTTGGTCGGCGGTATCGTCAGGGTGTAGCCGCTGATCCACGCGCTGGTCGCGCGGTCGTCGAAACTGCAGCCGAGACCGAGGATCACGTCCGCGTTGCGCGTCGCCTCGTTGGCCGCGTACGGACCGTTCCTGCCCATCGGCCCGAATGAAAGCTCGTGCAGCTCGTCGAGCGTGCCCTTGCCGTTGGGGCTGGTGACAACCGGTATGCGCATCACATTCAAAAATGCGAGCAGCACCTCGGTCGCTTCGCCGATGAGGCCGCCCTGCCCGATCAAAATCACCGGACGCTTCGCCGCGATCAACAGGTCGAGCGCCTGGTCGAGCGCCGCAAGATCGCCGGGAGAGCGCTGCATGACCAGCGGATCGGGATCCGGAATTTCGACCTCGGCGCTTTCCTGGAAAATATTGAGCGGCACGTCGATATTGACCGGGCCGGGCCGGCCGGTGCGCAGCAATCCGAACGCCTGCTTCATCGCGAGCGGCAGCATTTCGACGCGCGTCGGCTGAAAGCTTTTCTTGACGAGCGGCCGGATCACCGACGGAAAGTCGCCCTGGAAGTAACGGCCGGTTTCCTGGAACGGCATCCGGTTGAACTGCGTCGTCGGCACGTTGCCGGTGATCGCGAGAAACGCGGACGAATCCATCATCGCGCCGGCGAGCGCAACGGGCATATTGCACGAACCCGGGCCGCACGAGGTGTAAGTCGCGACCGGCTGGTGTTTCACCTTGTAATAAGCATCGGCCATGTATCCCGCGGCCTGCTCGTGATGCACCGAGATCGTCCGGATGCGGTCGGCCGCGCTGCACGCCGCGTCGAGAAAACCGATGTTGCCGTGGCCGCACACGCCGAACAGGTACGGCACCTTTTCCTTGATCAGGTACTCGACCATGATCTCGGCGCCCTTGTAGGTCGTGCGCTTCTGCGCGGGGCTCGTCGTCTTGGTCGGGGCGGCGGGTGTCGTGGTGTCCATGAGCTTTTCTCCGTGGCTGCGCGAGCTGATCGTCGGCCGATTTTATCAGCTTGGCGTTGCGCGTCCGTATTTTCCGTCATTTCCAGGGGCGGACATCCGACGCCCCCTTTCCCTGCGCCATGCACGGGGAAAGAAACCGCAACGGCTCTTAAACAACGTCTTCCCAGCGCGGACATGCGCGCTCGCCGAACGGTTTGTCCCACTGCGCGCAGTTGGCGTGATGAACGATCTGCACGGGCAGCAGGATCTCCGCCGGCACTCGTTCAGCGCGCAAATGCCGGATCGCCGCTTCCGTCGCGAGGCAACCCATTTTCATCGCGTCGAAATCCGCGGTCGCGAGCAGCCTGCCCTGCCTGATCGCCGCAATCGCGTCGGGGACCGCGTTGATGCCCGTCACCACACTGGTGCGGCCGGCGGCGGCCAGCTCTTCCAGCATGGCGAGCGCCATCACATCGTTGGCGGCCAGTATCGCGTCGAAGCGTACTGCCGACTTCAGTAATTCCGCGCCGGCGCGCAAGGTATCGTCGCGCCGGTAATTGCCGCAAATCGCGGCCACGATGCGAATTGCGGGGAATTTTTCCACCGCGTCGCGAAAGCCGCGCACGCGTTCGAGGCTGGTCACGGATTCGGGCGGCCCCTCGACGATCACGATATTGCCGCGCTCTTTCAAGTGCTCGCAGAGATAAGTCGCCACCCGGAATGCCAGCGGATAGTCTTCCGAACCGACGAAACTGACGATGTATTGCGGCTCGGCAAAACGGTTGATGAAGCCGACTATGGGCACGCCCGCCGCGTGAATTCGGCGGATTGCCGCGTTGACCGCGGTCGGATGCGCGGGCACCAAAACAAACGCGGCGGGACGCGCGGCAAGCGCGGCGTCGATCAGCGCGATCTGTTCCGCCGCGTCGTCCGGCTTGTCCGGCACGTAGTGCACGACGCGCGCCCCCATGCGCTGCGCGGTGCGCTTGGCGCCGAGGCGCGCTGCCGCGTACGCGGGGTTCGCACGGTTCTTGGTGAAAACCGCGATCGTCGGAACGGCCGGCTCACTCACGCGGGATTGCCCATCATTGGAGGGTGATGCCCGCGTCCTTGATGACCTTCTGCATCTGTTCGAGCCGCGCCTTGGTGACGGCGGCGAGTTTTTCCGGCGGCGAGCCGTCGATTTCGAATCCGATCGAGACGAGGCGCTCTTTCACCTCGGGCGCCGCCAGCGCCCTGGTGATTTCGGAATTCAAGCGGGCGATGATTTCCTTCGGCGTGTTGAGCGGCGCGAGTATCGCCATCCATGTCGTGAAATCGAACCCCGGCACGCCGGACTCCGCGATCGTCGGCACGTTCGGCAGCAAGGCGAGGCGCCGGATACCGCCGCCGGCCAGCGCGTGAATTTTACCGTCGCGGATTTGCTCGATCACGAGCGATGTCGCCGAGAACATCACCGGAATATGTCCGCTGATGACGTCGAGCGTCGCCTGCGTAGTGCCCTTGTAAGGCACGTGCGTCAGCTTCGCGCCGGTCGCCGCTTCGAACATCGCCATCGCAATATGCTGCGGGCTGCCGTTGCCGCCGGAGGCGTAATTGATCTCGCCCGGACGCGCCTTCGCGAGCGCCACGAGATCGCGCGCGGATTTCACCGACAGCGACGGATGCGTGACCAGCAGCCACGTATTGCCAGCGACGAGACTCACCGGCGCGAAACTCTTGAGCGGATCGTAGGCCACTTTTTTATAGAGGTTCGGGATCATCGTCAGGATGCTGTCGTTGAGCGTCGCCAGCGTGTAGCCGTCCGGCGCCGACCGCATGAAGCGCTCGGTGCCGATCAGGCCCGCCGCGCCCGGCTGGTTGTCGATCACGATCTGCTGGCCCAGGTTCTCCGCCATTTTCTGGGTGACGATGCGCATGCCGACGTCGACCGAGCTGCCGGCCTGCAGCGGCATGATCATCAGGATCGTTTTCGCGGGATAGGCCTGCGCGCCGCTCAGCGCCGGCGCGCACAGCGCCGCCGACGCAATCAGATATCCCGTAACCGGTTTCATGCTTCGACCTCCTCCGTTGACCGCTTTATTCCGTTGTCAGCCGCGCCGCATCATACCGCGACCATGTGCGAGAGCAGTTCTCCGATGTTTTCGCACCGCTCGAATTCTGCGACCCCGTCGATCACGCGCTGCGCGTTCGAAACCTCGAGCATGCCGTCAGAGAGTTCGAGAAACTTGCCGGCGATCTCGGCGTCGCTCAACGGATTTTGCGGGTGGCCGGGCGGGTATTTGTACATGCGTGTCAATTCGCGCCCGTCGCGCATTTTGACGGCCACCCCGCCGCCGGACGATTTTGGATACAACGCAGTCAGTTCCGCGTCGGCCTCGAGTCCGGTTTTCGCAATCAATCCCCGGATGTCATCGGCAGCGATGCGTTCGTCCGTGAATTGCGCCGGCCCGCACGCGCCGTCGAGCAGCGCCGCAGCGACACAGTAATGATAGCTGTGGTCCGCGGTTTCCTTGTCGCGCGGATAATTCTTCTGCGGATCGGACGCTTTCTTCACCGCGAGCGCGTGCAGTTTGATGACAACGCGATCGATATCCGCCATCACCAGGCGTTCCCGCGTCGCAAGGTCGATCGCCGCGCGGATCAACGCCATCGCGCCGGCAACCGCGGCGTAAGGCTTGAGGCACGTATCGAGTATGCGGTAACGCTCTCCGACCGGCGCCGTCAGCGCGGTGAAATCGACTTCGCCCGCTACCGTGGCGGCCCAACCCGCGGCGCCTTCGAATATTTCATCGGGGCCGGTGAGGCCGCCGGCCGCGAGCAGCGCCGCCTCGACACCGCCTTTCGCGATGGTCGCCTCGGCCGTGGCCTTCATCATCGGGATATGTCCGCGCTGCGATTGCGCGAGAGTGTTGTTGTGGCTGCCTGCGAGCGCGAGCGCATGCGCGGTCACGCGCGGATCGTCGCTTAACAGGCGCGCCGCCAGCGCCGCGCTCGAAAACTGCATGTCCGTGCCCGGATGCCAGCCGCGCCCGGAAATTCCGGACGCCGCTACGACGTCGCACAGGCGCAGCTGGATTTCATACGCCGCGACCAGCGCGACGATCATATCGGCGCCGGTACGCCCGCACTTTTCCGCGACTGCCAGCGCCACCGCGAGATTGCCGCTCGGATGCGCGGAGTCATGGCCGAAGTAATAGTCGTTGTTGTCGAGATAGCGGATCAACGTGCCGTTGACGAGCGTTGCGAGCGCACACGAAGTTTTGCCGCCATCGCCGATGGTGGTCGCCTCCTTGCTGCCGCCGAGCGCGCGCGCAACGCCGCTCACGATCGCCGCCGGTTCGCTCTTCAAGCCACCGGCCGCGCATGCGAGCGTGTCGAGTATCACGCGCTTCGCTGCAGCGACGACTTCCGGCGGCAGGTCGCGATAACGAATGCCGTGCACGAGTTCGGCGAGCCGGTCTTTGACGTAAGTTGCCACGCGAGTCCTTCAAGCAGCCTGCGCGCACCGCGCGCAGGCTGCGCTAAGCGGTCAGAACGCGAAGAACCGCGCGCCGCCGTCGAATGCGACGATATTGCCCGTGATGTAGCTCGCGCGAGGCGAGGCGAGAAACACCGCGAGGTCGGCAAGCTCGTGCGGCTCGCCCATGCGCTCCATCGGCACTTCCTTCTTCGCCCACTCTTTTCTTGCTTCGGCGGTTGGCCAGCGCTTGTCGATCTGCTCGCTGCGCAATTTTCCCGGTTGGATGCAATT
>CAZEAX010000026.1:12461-20128 GCA_964510405.1 uncultured Streptomyces sp.
GGACAAGCCCTTAGACCACACGTGCACCGCGGCCTTGGCCGCATGCGCCGCGTTCAGATTGCGCGGCTCGCGCGTGCCGGTGAGATTGATCACGCGCCCGTAGCCGTGCTTCTGCATGCCGGGCATCACGGCCTCGGTCAGTTCGCGCAGGCGGAAGAAGTTGAGCGTGAGACCTTCCAACCATTCGGCTTTGGATGCGCCGAGCGGCAGCGGGCGGCTGCCGCCCGCCGCATTCGCGAGTATGTCGACGCGGCCCAGTTCCTTCAACGCGTGTTCGGCGATGCGGTCCGCGGCATCGTCCGGATAAAGATCCGCCTGTATGAGAACCGGCTTCTCGCCGCCGGCCGCGATGATTTCCGCAGCAAGTTCTTCGAGCAGATTGAGGCGGCGCGCGACGGCCGCGACAATCACGCCTTCTTCCGCGAGCCCCTTTGCGATCGCGCGACCAAGTCCCTGGCTCGCGCCGGTCACGATGGCCGTACGTCCTTTCAGTTGCAGGTCCATGCGTTTACGTCTCCCGTGATTCTGGTAAAGTGAAACCCAAGTCTAAACCAAAGCGTCAACCTCCGCGCGCGCAGGCGTCGCGCCCATCATCATCCATACGAGCAATGATCCAATTCCGCTCCCGCCATTCGTTTCAATTGCTCGTTGCGACTGCCGCGTGCATGTTTTTTACGCCGGCGTTCGCCCAGAATTTTCCGACCCAACCGGTACGCATCGTGGCCGCCACGCCGCCCGGCGGCGCCGCCGACGTCAATGCGCGGCGCCTCGCCGACCGCTTGAGCAGGATGTGGAAGCAACCGGTCGTCGTGCAAAATCTGTCGGGGGGTGCCGGCAACGTGGCCGCCGCCGCGATCGCCGAGGCGACGCCCAACGGCTATTCGCTGCTCTTTGCCGCTCATCCCGTGCTCGCGGTAAACCCGCTGCTATATCCAAAGCTACCATTCAATGCGGACCGCGATTTCACGCCGGTCGTGTTGCTGAGCAAAATGCCGCACGTGCTGCTCGCGAACCTCACGCAGGTACCGGCGACGCTGCCGGAACTGATTGCGCTCGCCAAGGCGAAGCCCGGCACGCTCAATTTTGCGTCGGGCGGCGCCGGCACCTCGATCCATCTCGCGGGCGAACTGCTGATCGACGCCGCGGGCATCGACATCCGCCATGTGCCGTATCGCGGCGGCGCGCCGGCGGTCACCGCCTTGATTGGCGGCGAAGTCCAGCTTCTGTTCGACGCGACGGCGACCGCGATCGGCCACATCCGCGGCGGCCGCGTGCGCGCTATCGCAATTGCGAGCCTCAAGCGCTCCGCGGTATTGCCTGACATCCCGACCTTTCAGGCAGGCGGACTGCGCGGTTTCGAATCCGTGATCGCGCACGGCGTGCTGGTGCCGGCGAAAACGCCCGCAACTATGGTGGCGACGCTCAATCGCGCGATCAACGAAACATTGAACGACCCGGATTATAAAAAACAGATGGCGGAGTTCGGCGCGGACATCATCGGCGGCTCGGCGACGGAATTCCGCGCGTTTCTGGCCGCCGAGCGCACCAAGTGGGGCAACCTGATCAGGAAGCAGGGTATCAAGGCGAACTGATCAATGAATAATGAACAATTGACGATTAAAAGCCGAAGGCGTCGCCTTTGACTTTCGTCGTCAATTCTCAATTGCCAATTCTCAATTGCCTTTAAGCCCGATGTCTTTGACGACCTTGCTCCACTTGTTGAAATCGTTGCGCACGATGGTTGTGAATTGTTCGGGCGTCGTCGTATAAACCTCCGCCGCCTGCGCCGCGTAACGCTCGACCATTTCCGGCGCATGGGCGATTTTCACAATCTCCGCATTGAGCATGTTGACGATATTGCGCGGCGTCCCCGCGGGCGCCAGCACGCCGTTCCACGTCGATACGATGAGCCCCGGCAACCCCGCTTCGACCGCGCTCGGAATCGACGGCAGCACGGCCTCGCGTTTCTCGCCGGTCACGACCAGCGCTTTCAACCGGCCGTCCTTGATGTACGCGACAGCCGATGGCACCGTCGCGAACATCGCCTGCACGTGTCCACCGAGCACGTCGACCAGCGCGGGCCCGCCGCCTTTATACGGCACGTGCGTGATTTTCGTCCCGGTCAGCGACTGGAACAGCGCCGCAGTCAGGTGATTGGTGCTGCCGTCGCCCGACGATGCGAACTTGAGTTCCTCGGGCCGCGCCTTGGCGTACTCGATCAACTCGGCCACCGACTTCGCGGGCAATGCCGGATTCACCACCAGCACGTTGTGAAAAATAATCACCGGCGTGATCGCGGCATAATCGTCGATCGGCGGCGATTTTGCGTACAGCACGGTGCCCATGCACAGCGTGTTGGTCGAGCCCCATAACAACGTATAACCGTCGGGCGCGGCCTTCGCCACGAGCTGCAGCCCGATCGCGCCCGTCGCGCCCGGCCGGTTGTCGAGCACGACCGACTGGCCGAACGCCTGCGTCAGCCTTTGCGCAAGCGGCCGCGCGATGACATCGGCAACGCCGCCCGGCGGCACCGGCAATATCAACCGGATCGGCTTCTGCGGATAATTTTGCGCCTGCGCGGTGGCGCTCAATACGCACACGGCACACATCAATCCAAGTTTCGTCAATCTCACTTGCATGACATCGCCCTCAAGATCATAACCATCATTGCGCATCCGGCGGCGGCTTCTCCGGCAGCGCCATCACGCCGCCGGCGGCCATCACTGCTGCATTGATCGCGAAGACCGCGAACAATCCGAGCGCCGACCCGACGGACCCGAATACGGCCGGCCCCAGCACGCGCATCAGGTTGTTCACGGTGAGCCGCAGCCCCAGCGTCTCGCCCGTGCGGCCCTGCGGCGAATGGCTGAACATCAGCATCAGGGTGATCGGCTGGCCGCAGCCCATGCCGCAGCCGAAAATGAACGAGACCACCGCGAGCGGCGGCGCGCTGTGGCAGAACGGCACCAGCATGAAGCCGGCCGCACCCAGATAAAACGAATAAGCGAGCAGCTTTTCCTCGCCCAGATTCTTGATCAAGCGCATCAATACGCTACGCACGGCGAACGATGCGATGGCGAACGCGGCGAGCACGACGCCGATCGCGGTTGCCGACAGTCCTTCGGCGTGGCCGTGAATCGGCAGATAGAACTGAAAGAGATCGGTGCCCAGTTGGGCGAGACTGCTGGTCGCAAGCGTGCGCCAGATCTTGCGGTCGGTCAGCGTGTCGAGAATACGGGTCGATGGCCCCGAATGGCGCTTGCTCATCGGCAACACCTTGCCGCGCGCGAAAATCAGCGCTCCGGACGTCGCCCAGATCGCCACTATGAAGAGACACGCAGTGGCATGACTCGTGTGGTCGATGGCGAGCCCCGCGACGAGCGGCCCGGTGAAATTCGTCGACGCGCCTATCATGCTGAAGTTGCTGAAGTTGCGCGCGCGTTCGGCGGGCTTGCTCATGAGGCCGACCAGGTTCTGCGCAAGTACGTGCAGGAGCGCGAGCGCGAGGCCGCTCAACGCGGCAGCGACGTAAAGCGCCGGCATCGTACGCACGAAATAAGGAATCGCCATGCCGACCGCGCCGCATACCGCACCGCCCAGCAGGGGCCAGCGCGGCTTGACGCGATCCGACAGCGCACCGATCGGCCACGAAAAAAGCAGCGGAAACGCGTAGAACATCGCGATCAGCACGCCGACGGCGAACGGCCGCGCGCCGAGCTCTAGCGCGAACAGCGACAACACCACGCGCGCGGCGGAGATGCACGTGAAACCGAGAAACGCGAACGTGAAAGTCAGATAAAGCGGCATCGGGCCCTGCAAGACTGGCCGCCGGGTCCCTTCTGCGAGACGGCGCGGCAGCAGTGGAAACGGCGGGATTAACGTCGCATTTTACTGCATTGCGAACGTGCGCCCGCGCTTCGTCAGCGCAAACCCGGGAACAGGACCAGCATGCCGCTCGCGAAGATCTCGACCGCCACCGCGGCGAGGAGCAGTCCCATGATGCGGATCGCGATGTTGACGCCGGTTTTGCCCAGCCACCGGCTGACCGGGGTCGCCGCGCGCAGCGCGAGCCAAGTGGTTAACGAGACCAGCAAACAACATACGATGATCAACGCGACGTGGCTCAGCGAAGAGCGGTTGGTCGAATAGATTATGGTGGTTGAAATTGCGCCGGGTCCCGACAGCAGCGGAATCGCAAGAGGGACCACCGCGATGCTCTCCTTGTCTTCGGCTTCGCGCGCTTCTTCCGGGGTCTGCTTCTCCCCCGTCGGCGTCGCATGCATCATCGAAATGGCGAGCAGCAGAATCAGGATCGCGCCGCCGACCTTGAACGACGCGATCGTGATGCCGAAAAATGCCAGCAGCGGCTGGCCCGCGATCGCGGCGAGTATCAGCACGACCGCGACCGCGCTGCTCGCGACCCGCGCGATGCGCCGCTTTTCCTCGACCGTATGCTGCTCCGTCATGCTCACGAACAGCGGCACCGCGCCGACCGGGTTCACGATCACGAGCAGCGCGAGAAAGAATTTCGTGTATTCGGCCCAGTCGAGCATATCGAGCGCCGCCGCGGCTCAGCCGATGACGCGGTTCGCCTTCTGCAGAATCGCGGCGGGAAATTGCAGGCCCAGCGCCGCTGCCGTCTTGCGGTTGAGCACCAGCTCGAACTTCGTCGGCGCCTCGACCGCCAGCGCGCCCGGCTTCGCGCCGCTCAGAATCTTGTCGACGTAGACGGCGGCATGCCGGTAGCTCCACTCGGTATCGGCGCCGTAGCTCATGAGCCCGCCTGACTCGACGAATTCGCCGCTCGGATACACGGCGGGCAATTTCATGCGGGCCGCAAACTCGATCAGCACGTCTCGATTGTAAAAATTGACCGCGCTGTCGAGACAATTCATGGCGTCGGCGTGCCATTTGCGCAGCACGTCCGCCGCCTCGTCGAACGACTTGCGGCTGCGAATCTCGATCGACAGCATGGCCATGCGGTTGCTTTCCGCCGCCCGCCGCACTTCAGTGATCTGGGCGGACACCTCGCTCGTGGCATTCGGCTCCCTGACAATCGCCACGGCGAGATGGGAGATTTTCGGAAACACTTCCTTGAGCAAACGCAGGCGCTGGGCGCTGAGACCCGGCGCGACGCTCAGAACACCCGTGATATTGCCGCCGGGCTGCGCGAGACTCGCGACGAATCCGCGCTCGACCGGATCGTTGACGACTGCAAACACGATGGGCGTCGTCCCCGCAGATTGCCTAGCCGCGCGCACCGCCGGGCTGCTCGGTGCGAATATCACGTCGACTTTGCTTTTGACCAGCTCTTCGGCGAGCGCCGGCAGCCGGTCGAGACTGCCATCGGCGTAGCGGGTTTCGAACACAATGCTTTTGCCTTCGACATGGCCCAGCTCTTTCAGGGCCTGCGCGAAAGCGCCGTAGAGATTGGCGCTGCCGCTTTGACTGCCGGCGGCCAGCACGCCGACGCGATAAATCTGCTGGCGGGCTTGCGCAAATGCGGCAAACGGGGCGGCGAGCGCGCCCGCGCCGAGCGACAGGATGACCTTACGCCGAGTAACCATGTGCTCCTCCCTGATTATCGTTAACGCCGGGATTCTATAGACATCGCCGCGCGAACCCTGTGCTAAATCGCACGGTTACGCGATTTATGTCAAGCGTACGGGCAATAAGTCCGGTTGCCATTGGCATGGCAAATTTATTTCAGGAATCCGCGCTCACGCAAATAGCGCCGCCCCTTGGACGTGAGGTCGTAGCCGGATTTGGCGGCCGTGGCGGGCGCGGCGACGTACGCGTGTTTGACCAGAAAATGCAGGTACATCTCGGCAATCTGGAAATTCATGTTGTGGGTGCGCGCAATCGCCTCCGCGCTCTCGAACGCGTCCTGCGCCAGATACTGTAGTGTCCGCACCGCATCGCCGTCGAGGGTTTCCCATTGCTCGATGTATTGCGCGAGCTCCATTTTCAGCTCGGCGTTTTCGTTTTTCAGCCGCACGTTCTCGTGCGCGACTTTTTCCAGCTCGGCGCGGTATTTCGCCGCCGCGGGCACGGCACCGAGCAATTCGTCCATCCATTCCATGTGTGATTTTCCCGTTTTCAAATAACCGCAAACGCTTGCGTGCCGCCATTGTTTCACAATTCGCCCCCGCTCCGCATTCGACGCGGACAAAATCCGGTGCTTGCGCATTGCCCACCGCGCGGCTACTGTACGTGCCTTCGTCGCCACCCATAAAGCCGCGGCCCATTCGACGGCCACCGCTCCGGCGACGACAATTTTCGGGAGATGAACGATGAAACGAACAGATTACACGCGCCAGCAGCGCCGCCGCGATTTTCTCAAGGCCGCGGGAGCCGCCGCGGCCACCCTCACGCTCGGCACCCTGGCAAACGCTGTGCAAGCCGCCGATGCTGCCGCCGGCAAGTTGAAAATCGGGGTGATCGGTTCGGGCCGCGTCGGCGGGACGGTGGGCGGCGTCTGGGCGAAAGCCGGTCATGAAGTCATGTTCTCGTCGCTCGATCTTGAAGCCGACAAGAAACTGGCCGCCAGCCTCGGACCGAACGCCCGGGCGGGAACGCCGCGCGAAGCCGCTCAATTCGGCGACGTGGTGCTGATCTCGGTACCTTACGCCGCACTCCCCTCGGTCGGGCGCGATCTGGGAGAACTGATCAAAGGCAAGATAGTGATCGACACCTCCAATCCCATCGTCGCGCGCGATGGCGACATGGCGGTGGCGGCACGCGAGAAAGGCGCCGGCATCACCTCGCAGGAATATCTGCCGGGCGCCAGGATCGTTCGCGCGTTCAACGCGATCGGTTACTCGCGCATGGGAGAGGCGTCCAAAAACAGCGGCAAGGTCGGAATGCCGATGGCCGGCGACGATGCCAAAGCGATCGAAATCGCGTCGGCGCTGGTGCGCGAGGTGGGCTACGAGCCGGTCGTGGTCGGCACGCTCGCGGCGATGGGCAAATACCTGATTCCGGGCACGCCGCTGGGTGGCGAGCATACGCCGGCGGAAATCCGCCAGATTGCCTCCACGCTCAAGTAAATCCGGTACAAAAAAACGCGCGCGGCTCGGTGAGCCGCGCGCATTTTTTTGTACGCCTGTTTCAGTGTGGCTGCTTGACTACGCGCAGATAAGGCTTGGGCGCCTTCCAGCCGCCGGGAAACAGCTTCTTCGCGTCTTCATCGGAGACCGAACCTGCGATGATTACGTCCTCGCCGTTCTTCCAGTTCACCGGGGTAGCCACCTTGTACTTCGCGGTAAGCTGCATCGAGTCGAGCACGCGCAGGATTTCGTCGAAGTTGCGGCCGGTCGTCATCGGATAAGTCAGCATCAGCTTGATTTTCTTGTCGGGCCCGACGATGAAGACCGAGCGCACGGTCGCGTTGGTCGCCGCCGTGCGGCCGTCCGCGCCGCCCTTCTCATCGGCGGGCAGCATGTTGTAGAGCTTGGCGACATTGAGATCGGTGTCGCCGATGATCGGGTACTTGACCTTCGCGCCCTGCGTCTCCTCGATATCGGCGGCCCATTTGCCGTGGCTGTCGACGGGATCGATCGAGAGTCCGATCAACTTGGCGTTGCGCTTGGTGAATTCCGGCTCGATCTTTGCCATGTAGCCGAGCTCGGTCGTGCACACCGGCGTGAAATCCTTCGGATGCGAGA
>CAZEAX010000027.1:0-20066 GCA_964510405.1 uncultured Streptomyces sp.
GAGCTCACCGGCTGCGGGCCGTTTCTGCACGACGATCCGCGCGACCGCCCGCCGGCGGTGTTTCACAACAAGGTGAAGCTGCACTTCGGACCGCAGCGAGCGGCGCACTTGCTGCTGCCGGTGATTCCGAATAAACGTTGAACAGGAGTATTGCCATGAGAATGTACGGATTCTGGCGCTCGCTCTCCACTTATCGCGTGCGCGTCGCGCTGGCGTTGAAAGGGCTGGAAGCCGACCTGGTATCGATCGATCTCCTGAAGGGCTATCAGCACGGCATCGAATACACGGCGGTAAATCCGCAAAACGTGGTGCCGGCGCTGATCATCGACGACGGTCCGCCGCTCTTTCAGTCGATGGCGATCCTCGAATATCTCGACGAAGCGCACCCGGAGCCGCCGCTGCTGCCGAAAGATGCGCGCGGGCGGGCACGCGTGCGCGGGCTCGCGCATATAGTCGTCAGCGATGGCCACCCGCTGATCGTGCCGCGCATCCGTGCTTATCTGGAAAAGGAATTGCATCTCGACGAGGCGTCGAGCAATCGCTGGCTCGCGCACTGGTCGTTGAAAGCGCTCGAGGCGATCGAGGGTCATCTCGCGAAGGAACGCATGACCGGCCGCTATTGCCACGGCGACAGCGTGACGATTGCCGACATCTGCCTCGCGTCGCAGGTAATCGGCGCGACCAGCTATTTCAATTGCGACGTGTCGCGGGTGCCGGCCGTGATGCGCGTGTTCGGCGAATGCATGAAGCTGCCGGCGTTCGATAACGCATTGCCGCAGAAGCAACCCGACGCGCCAAAGAACCCCGCGCACTGAGCGGATTTGGGTATAAGCTGACTCATAACTACGAAGGAGGAGCGTAAATGAAAATTAATCGCAGACGGTTCATCCAGGCCGCGGGCGCGGGCATCGGTACATCCGCGCTCGGGTTTCCGGCGCTCGTGCGCGCGCAGAGCGAGCCGGTTCGCATCGGCCTGCTCACCGTCAAGACCGGCCCGCTCGCGTCCGGCGGTCTCGACATGGAACGCGCGTTGATCATGTATTTGCGCGAGCGCAACGACACGCTCGCCGGGCGCAAGGTCGAATTGTTCGTCGCCGACACCGCAGGCTCGCCCGCGACCGCGCGCACGAAGACGCAGGAACTCGTCGAGAAAAACCGCGTGCAGGCGCTGATCGGTCCGCTTGACGCGGGTTCGGCGCTCGCGATCGACGATTACATCCGCGAGCAGCAGATGCCGACGATGTCGGTCGCCGCGGCGGAAGACATGACGCAGCGCAAACCCAATCCGTGGTTCGTGCGCGCGACGTCGACCTCGTCGCAGTCCGCGCATGCGATGGCCGACTACAGCGCGAAGACGCTCAAGTACAAGCGCATGGCGGTGATCGCCGACGACATCCCCTACGGCCACGAGATGGTCGCGGGATTCCAGCGCGTGTTCGAGGAGGACGGCGGCAAGATCGTGCAGAAGCTGTTTCCGCCGCTCACGGTGCCCGACTACAGCACCTTCCTCGCGCAGATGAACCAGAAGATCGACGGCATTTTCCTCGGGTTCGCGGGCTCCAACGGTTTTCGCTGGTACCGGCAGTTCAACGAGTACGGATTGAAAGGCAAGATCAACGTGGTCGGCGGCATGACGGCGTTCGACGAAGCGGTGCTGCGCAACATGGGCGACGAAGCGCTCGGCATCCTGACCGCGTGCTGGTATTCGGCCGAGATCGACAACCCGATCAACCGCAAATTCGTGGCGGCGTTCCGCGCGGAGGCGAAGTACGATCCGGGCTTCTATGCCGCTGCGACGTACACCAACGGCGCGGTGCTGCAGTCGGCGCTCGAAGCGGTCAAGGGCAAGATCGAGGACAAGCAGGGGTTCATGAAAGCGTTGCGCGCGACGAAGGTCGATACGTGCCGCGGTCCGGTCACGTTTGATTCCTACGGCAACGTCATCGGCAACGTCTACATCCGCAAGGTCGAGCGGAAGGACGGGCGGCTCGTCAATTCGGTCGTGCATACGTACCCGAACGTGAGCCAGTTCTGGACTTACAAGGCCGAGGACTTCCTGAAGAACCCGGTTTATTCGCGCGACTTTCCGCCGGCGAAGAACCTCGAATAGTAAGGACGGTGATTGAGGGATTAAGCGATTAAGTGATTGAGATGCGCTCTCAAAAATTCCCTCTTCCCGCTAACGCGGGGCGAGGGAGTTTTTTTGAGACCACTTCCAGGCAAGCCATGATTGGGATAAGTTTGTGCGCACCGCATTCCGCCGCGCTCAATCACTCAATTACCGAATCACCCAATCACGCGCGCTAGCGCTTGCACATGCAATTCTGGATCATACAAACGCTGAACAGCCTCGCCCTCGGCGGGCTGCTCTTTCTGCTGGCTGCGGGTTTCTCGCTGATCTTCGGCTTGATGCGCATCGCCAATCTCACGCACGGCGCGCTGTTCATGCTCGGCGCGTACATCGGCGTGACGATCCTGAAGTTCGTGCCCAATCTGTGGCTGGCGGCGCTGCTCGGCGGGCTCGCCGTCGCGCTGTTCGGCGCGCTGCTCGAGCGCTTCATCCTGCGCGCGCTGGCCGGCAACGCGCTCGGCCAGGTGCTCGTCACGCTGGGCTTCGCGTTCATCATCGCGGACTTCTGTCTCGTGGTATGGGGTGGCGATCCGATCCCGGTGCCGACGCCGGAATATCTGCGCAGCCCGCTGGTCGTCGCCGGCGTCGCATTTCCGAGCTACCGGCTGGCCGTTATCGGCATCGCGATCGTCACGGCGATCGCGCTGTACCTGCTGATGGAACGCACGCGGCTCGGCGCGATGATACGCGCGGGAGTCGACGACATGCAGATGGCGCGCGCGGTCGGCATTCCGGTGTCGAAGCTGTTCACGATCGTGTTCAGCCTCGGCGCGGGGCTCGCCGGCGCCGGCGGCGTGATCGGCGGGCCGATACTCTCCGCTTATCCGGGACTCGATGCCGACATGCTGCCGCTCGCGTTGATCGTCGTGATCCTGGGCGGCGTCGGCAGTCTCGTCGGCGCATTCGTCGGCAGCTTCATCATCGGTTTCATCTACACGTTCGGCACCGCATTGCTGCCCGATCTTGCGTACGTGATCCTGTTCCTGCCGATGATCGTCGTGATCGCATTTCGTCCGCGCGGCCTGTTCGGTAAGCAGATCGCATGAAAAACGCCGGCTGGTGGATATTGCTGGCGGTAACGCTGGCGCTGCCGTTCGCGGCCGGCGAGTACTACATCAATTTCGCAAGCCAGATTTTCATTGCGGTGATATTCGCGGCGAGCTTGAACCTGCTCGTCGGCTACGGCGGCCTTCCGTCGCTCGGGCACGCCGCGTATCTCGGCGTCTCTGCGTATCTCTCGGCGTGGCTCTATCTCAAGTTCGGTCTGGGCCACTGGATCACCGCGCCGCTGGCGCTCCTCGCGACGACGCTGATGGCCGGATTGTTCGGGCTGATCGCGTTGCGCGCGACGGGACTCGGCTTCCTGATGCTGACGCTGGCGCTCTCGCAGGTGCTGTGGGGCACCGCGTACCGCTGGGTCGCGGTTACCGAGGGCGACAATGGATTGCGCGGTCTCACGCGGCCTGCGCCGTTCGGCGTGAGCCTCGACCAGCCGATAGCGTTTTATTTCTTTGCGCTTGCGGTCACGGTGATCGCGCTGTGGCTGATGGCGCGTTTTGTCGGTTCGCCGTTCGGTGCCGCATTGAAAGGCGCGCGCGATCAGCCGCGCCGCATGAGCGCGCTCGGCCATGACGTGTGGCTCATTCGCTGGATCACTTTCGTCTACGCGGGTTTCTGGGGCGCGGTGGCGGGCCTGCTGTTCGTGTATTACCACAAGTACATCCACCCGGCGTCGCTCTCGCTCGCAAGTTCGGCCGAAGGTTTGATCGGCGTGATCGCCGGCGGCTCGGGCACGCTCGCGGGCCCGCTCATCGGCGCCGCGATCGTGATGGTGTTGAAGAACTACGTGTCCGCGTACATCGAGCGCTGGAACATGCTGCTCGGTTTCGTGTTCGTCGTGATCGTGATCTTCATGCCGGACGGCCTGGTACCGGGCGTGCGCCGCCAGTGGGCGCGGTGGCGGAAGCCATGAGCGCCGCGCTTGAAATCAGGGGACTCAAAAAGGCGTTCGGCGGGCTGCCCGCGACGAACGACGTGTCGCTCACTGTCATGCCTGGCGAGCGCCGCCTGATCATCGGGCCCAACGGCGCCGGCAAGACGACGCTGTTCAACCTGATCACCGGCGACCTGAAGCGCGATGCCGGAACCATTCACCTGTTCGGCGAGGAGGTGCAGCGGATGCACCCGCACCGGCGCGCGCAGCGCGGGCTCGCGCGCACCTACCAGATCATCACGCTATTCGCGCACGACACGCTCGAGCACAACGTCGCGCTGTCGTTGCTCGGCATGACGAAGGCGCGCTGGAACCTGTTTGCCTCGCTCGATCGCTACCGGCATCTCTACGACGAGGCGAAAGCGGTGCTCGCGCGCGTCGGGCTCGAGCATCTTGCGCAGCGCCCGCTCAACGTCGTGTCGTACGGCGAGAAGCGGCGCGTCGAGATCGCGATGGCGCTCGCGCAGAAACCGAAAGTGCTGCTGCTCGACGAGCCGCTCGCGGGCTTGTCGCGCGACGAGCGCGTCGCGATCAGCCGGCTCATCGCGGACATTCCGCGCGAGACCACGGTCGTCATGATCGAGCACGACATGGACACGGCGCTCGACCTCGCCGACAACATCACGGTGCTGCATTACGGCAAGGTGATCGTCGAGGGCACGCGCAGCGCGGTCGTCAACGACCCGAAAACGCGCGAGGTCTATCTTGGCGATTAGGGATCATCACAAAAATTTTCTCCCTCCCCTTTGCACCGCAGGAAATCCCCTTGGGGGACAAGGGGAGGGTGGGGATGGGGTGAGGCGTACATGGACCCACCCCCATCCTGGCCTTCCCCCTGAAGGGGAAGGAAGGGTTTTTTGTATCGCCGCTAACGTAACGCTGTTTTGGTCATGACTACAAGCGCGCTGGAATTATGCGGCATCAATTCGCTCTACGGCGACAGCCACGTGCTGCACGATGTGTCGTTCGCCGTCAGCCCGGGGCGCGTGCTTGCTTTGCTCGGACGCAACGGCGCAGGCAAAACGACGTGCATGAGCACGATCATCGGTTTCCTTCCGCCGCGCGACGGCGAGATTCGCCTCTTCGGCGAGCCGATCACGCGCCTGTCGCCGGAGGCGATTTCGCGCAAAGGCATCGGCTTCGTGCCGCAGGGACGCCGCATCTTCCCGACGCTCACCGTGCGCGAAAACCTCGTAGTTGCGCAACAGAGTCGAAGCGGCATCGACAAGCCGTGGACATTGGATCGCGTGTGCGAACTCTTTCCGCGCCTTGAGGAGCGGCTCGCGCAGCACGCGGGCTCGCTGTCGGGCGGCGAGCAGCAGATGCTCGCGATCGGGCGCGCGCTGATGGGCAATCCACGTCTCCTGTTGATGGACGAGCCGTCCGAAGGATTGGCGCCGCTGATCGTCGCCGAAGTCGGCCGCACCATCGCGCGCCTGAAATCCGAGGGGCAGTCGATCGTGCTCGTCGAGCAGAACGTCAAGCTCGCGTTCGACCTCTCGGATGATGTCGTCATGCTCAACACCGGCCGCGTCGTGTTCGCCGGACCGGCGAGCGACGTGCGCACCAACGAGGCGCTGATTACCCAGCATCTCGGAGTTTTTTAGTAGAGATTGTGAGAACAAGTAAACTGGTAATGGGCAATGGGTGATGGGCAATGTGAAATTGCACTTTGAACCCATCACTCATCACCTATCGCTCATCACCCAGAGGAAGCTAGCCATGATGTTCACCTGCACTCCCGCCTGTAACGATCCCGCGCATCGCCATCATCCTTCGCTGCTCCTGCGCACGGGTTCGATCAAAACCGTGGTTAAACCCAAAGCTAAGCCGGCCGCAGCATCGGCGAAAGTCGTGCGCGATCGCAAGGGCCGCAGCCTGCGCATCGACCTGCACTGCCATTATCTGAACCCGGCGATCAGCGCGAAAGTCGGGCATCTCAACGCGAGCCAGTTCGAACCGTCGGGCGTGTTCGCGAACGCGCTGACGAAAGAAGTGAACGTCAAGCAGATGAAGGACCGCGGGCCGAAGTTGTCGACGATCGAAGTGCGGCTGAAGGACATGGACCGCATGGGCATCGACATCCAGGCGGTGTGCCCGGCGCCCAATCAGTGCATCTACTGGAGCGAGCCGGGTTTCGGCCGCGAGCTTGCGCGCATGGCGAACGAGCGCCTTGCCGAGATCGCTGCGACGTGGTCCGAGCGTTTTGTCGCGATGGGCACGGTGCCGCTGCAGAACGCGGACATGGCGGTGGCGGAACTCGAATACTGCGTGAACAAGCTCGGCATGCGCGGCGTCGAGATCCTGCCCAACGTCAACGGCAAGGAGCTGACCGATCCCAGCCTCGGCCTCGAGAAATTTTTTGCAAAGGCGCAGGAACTCGACATCGTGATTTTCATGCACCCGCTCGGCTACACGCAGGGCGAGCGGCTGATGGATCACTACTTTAACAACGTGATCGGCAATCCGCTGGAAACAACGGTGGCGACGAGCCATCTTATATTCGACGGCGTGATGGATCGCAACCCGAAACTCAAGATCGTGCTGCCGCATTCGGGCGGCTACCTCGCGCATTACTGGGCGCGCATGGACCACGCCCACCGCGCGCGGCCCGATTGCCGCGTCGTGATCAAGAAAGCGCCGTCGAGCTATTTGAAGAAGTTCTACTTCGACACGATCACCTTCGACACCCAGATGCTCGCGCACCTCATCGCCAAGTACGGCCCCGAGCACGTCGTGCTCGGCACCGACTACCCGTTCGACATGGGCGAAGACAACCCGGTGAAGCTGATCGAAAGCGTGCCGCGGCTGTCACGCGCGGACAAGGACAAAATCATGGGCGGGAATGCGGCGCGGTTGTTGAAGATCAAGCGGTGACTCTAAATTCGCATCCTGCCGGAGATACTGGTAAGTTAGCGCACGACTTTGTGCCGTTTATAAATTTGAGATTATCGTCATGACATTTGTGACTGAGCGCATACCTGATTCGGATTTGCACAGAATTGACGGCGAGGCGCTTTTAAAGCGATGCTCAATTCGTCGTATGTCGGATAAGTTCGTTGAGTGGACGATCGATCGTGAACGCAATGCTTACTTAGTTCCGCTAGGCGGCGGATTGGGAGAGATACCCGGCGTTTTCGGATTGGTTTGGAACGACGCAATTATCTCATTTCAGGCGGTCAGAGAACTTAAATTAGGTATGGACAAGAGCGGAAAGAAGATTGTACTGATTTGGAATATTCCGACAATTGTTTTGCCAAAGTCGCTCCATACACAAAAAGATGCGATTAAACAATTGATAATAGACGCGCTGGATGCTTATGGGCTCCTGAGTGACCGAAAGGGCGTGGATTCAGTGGTGATCAACTTCGCTCCAGAATGTCGGTACGTCTTTCTCGAAAATAGTGGCATAGCTTCTTAGGCGGGTGGCCTAGGAAATTATTGTAGAAATTCCTCAACGATCTAGAAAACATCAAGACGTCACGAACATGAAAATACGTTTACTCGTCAGAACCGGAACGTACGCGATGTTGCTTGTTGCGGCCACGATCGTTAATGCGTCCGCATCGCTCGCGCAAACTGGCGCGCCGCGCTACGAACCCGATCTCACGTGGCCCAAACCGCTGCCGGACCGCTGGGTGCTCGGCGGGTTGGGCGGCGTTTGCATCGATGCGCAGGACCACGTGTTCATTCTCAACCGACAGGACGTGATCGAGGGCGATCTGAACGCGGGCAAGCTCGCGCCGCCCATCATCGAGTTCGATCCAGCCGGCAATGTCGTCAATTCGTGGGGCGATTTCAAGTTGCTCGACCCGCGCCTGCACTCGTGCCACTTCGACAAGGACGGCAATATGTGGGTCGCGAGCGCGCCGTCGGGCATGGTGCAGAAGTTCACGCACGACGGATCGAAGCTGCTGCTGCAGATCGGCAAGAAGGGCGTTTACGATACCGCCGACGGCACCGAGAAGGGCAAGCCGCTCAATTCGCCTGCCGCGCAATTCCTGATGCCGTCGAGCATCTACGTCGATCGCTGGAACGGCGACCTTTACGTGGCAGACGGCGAAGCCGTGAAGAGCAACCGCCGCGTGGCGGTGATGGACGCAAACGGAAAATTCCTGCGCCAATGGCTGCCTGAAAACATGACTGAGGTGCATTGCCTGACCATCGCGAACGATCAGGACGTCTACGTCTGCAATCGTCGCGGGTCGAAGATCCACGTCTACGACAAAGTCGGAAACCTGAAACGGGTCATCGAAGTGCCGTGGCAGCCCTACACGCCGCCGCCCGAAGGCAAACGCGTGGAGACCGGCGGTTCGGCGGTGGCGATCGATTTCTCGCCCGATGCGAACCAGCGGCTCATTTTCGTCGTCAACCAGAACAACTCGCAAATCGAGATCATCGAGCGCGTGTCAGGCAAGCATTTGGGGAGCTTCGGCCGTCCCGGCGCATTCCCGGGCGAGTTCATCCAGGCGCACGGCATCGCGGTGGATTCGAAAGGCAATGTCTATGTGGCTGAGAACCGCGGCAGACGCATACACAAGTTCAGGCCGGTCGCGCCCTAGGCGCAGGTCAATCGGCTTTCGCGCCGCTGTCCTTCATGATCTTCGCCCATTTCGCGACGTCCGCGACCAGGAACGCGCGAAACGCCTCCGGCGTGTTGGTGACGATTTCAGAGCCGTCGGCGCTGACGTTGTCGCGGAACGCCTGAGTCTGCGCGATGCGCACGACCTCGGCGTTGATGCGCGTCAACACCGGTTTCGGCAGGCCGGCGGGCGCGAGCATGCCGTACCAACCGACGATTTCGAAGCCGGGCAGCGCGGACTCGTTGACCGTCGGCACGTCGGGCATCGCCGCATTGCGCTTGAGCGACGTCACCGCAATAGCCTTTAGCCGGCCGGTTCGCAGATAAGCCTGCGAAGTCTGCATGCCGGCGAAGTTGAACTGGTACTGGTTCGCGGCGAGGTCGATCAGCGACGCACTCGCGCTTTTGTACGGGACGTGCTGCGCCTTGACGCCCGTCATCATCTTGTAGAGCTCGCCCGCCATGTGCCCGCCGCTGCCAACACCGGCGGAGCCGAAACTCGCCGGCGTCGGCATGGCTTTCGTCCACTCGATGAATTCGCGCATGGTCGACACGGGCGCCGTCGGATGCACGACGAGCACGAGCGCAGCCTGCGTCATCTGCGTAATCGGCGTGAAGTCCTCGACGGGGCGGTAAGGCAGCTTCGCGACGAGGCTCGCGTTGACGGTGTGCTGGTGGTAGGTCATGTAGAGCGTGTAGCCGTCGGCGGGCGCCTTGGCGACAAGCTCCGCGGTGGCGATGCCGCCGAAGCTCGCGCGGTTGTCGACCACAATCTGCACGCCGAATACTTCCGAGAGCGGTCCGCCGAGCCGGCGCGACAGTATGTCGGGCGTGCCGCCCGGCGCGCCGACGGCGATCAGGCGGATCGGGCGCTCGGGATATTCTGCGGCAGCGTGCGCCGACATCAGCAGCGCGCACAGGAGGAACGAAAGTTGTTTGTGCATGGGCAACTCCACTTGGTCGTTGGCAGACGGGCGGCGATGCGTGCGCGCAAAAACTCAGTTGCGCTTATTGCAAAAACTTCTCCACGGTAGCTATGAAGACGTCCGGCTTTTCGAGCTGCGGGCAATGACCGCACTCGGGGATCTCCATGAATCCGGCGCCGGGAATACTTTTCGCGAGTTCGCGCGCGAGCGGAGCGGGTGTCGCGCCGTCCAGCGCGCCGACCATCACGAAAGTTGGATTGCAGATGCCGGCGAGCAATGGCGTGAGATCGACCTGAGACAATGCGAGGCACGCGCGGCTGAAACACGCGGGATCGGCTTTGGCGAGCACCGCCTTGCGCTCGGTGACGAGCTCGGGATTTGCCGCGACGAACGCTGGCGGGAACATGCGGTTGATCGCCGCGTCGAGTACCGCGCTCATGCCTTGTTGTTTCACGCGCTCCGCCATTGCGCGCAGCGGTTCCTTGCCCGCGGGCGGGAAAGTCGCGAGCGAATCGGCGATGAAAAGCTTGCCGAACGACTCCCCATGACGGCATGCGAGCGCAATTGCGATGAAGCCGCCCAAGCCGTTGCCGAGCACGTCGGTCTCGCGCGGGAGTTTCAGTTGGCGCAGCAGGCCCGCGATGTGATCGGCGTACTCCTCGACGCTTGCGCCATGCGGCGCTGATTCGCCATAGCCGGGAAGATTGACCAGCGTTACGCGATGTTTTTTCGCGAGTGCCGGAACGACGCGGTCGAATGCCGTGCGGTCGGCGAGCAGCGAGTGCAGGAGCACGAGATCGCGCCCCGTGCCGGTTTGGGTGACGTCGACTGCGACGCCGTTGACTTGAATGATGGACATGAGAAGCGATCCGGCGATTGGGTGATTGAGCGATTAGGTGATTAAGGGATTGAGTGCGGCGCGGTGCGGCCGCACGCAGATTGCCCAAATACTTTTCACTTAATAACTTAATCCATTAATCGCTAAATCGCTGCCTTTAAAACTATTCAAGAAACTTCGCGGCCGGCACGTCGCGCCCGTACTGCGGGGCCGCGATGAACTGTTTCGGATCGTAGGTCCAGAACTGCGTGACGTCGCGCACGGTGTCGATGGTGGTGTTCACGAGCTGGCCGTCTTTGCGCTCGACCTTGCGGATGTAGATATTCAGCACCGGCTTGCCGTACTCGTCGAGCTTGATCGGGCCCATCGGCCCGTGATCGAGCCTTACGTCGTGCAGGGCCTTGACCAACGCCGCTTTGTCCTCGAAGCGGCCCTTGACCGACTTCATCGCCTCTTCGAGCCACAACCCAGCAGTGTACGTGCCTGCAGTATAAAAACCCGGAGTCACCTTGTATTCGCGCTGAATCGACTCGACGAAGCGTTTGTTGTCCGGCGCGTCGCGGTCGGTTGCGTACCAGCTCGCGGAGTACACGCCGAGCGCTTCATCTCCCATGTTCTTCAGGATGCCCTCGTCGACGAGCGTCGGGTTGCCGAACACCGGCATCTTGAGGCCGTACTCCTTGTAGGCGCGCAGGAAGCGCAGCGGATTGCTGCCGGCGAATCCCGCATAGACCGCGTCCACATTGGTCTTGAACTGGCCGACGAAAGAGCCGTAGTCGGGGGCGTTGAGCGCCGGCCAGAGCTTCTGCACGATGCGGCCGCCGTTGTCCTCGAAAACGTGCTGGAAGCCCGCCGCGCCTTCGTGGCCGTAAGTGAAATCATCGGCGATCATCGCGATGCGCTTGTAGCCGAGTTTCTTCGCCGCGTAATTGCCGAGCGCGTGCATGGGCTGCGCGGCGGTCCCGTAGACGTGGACGACGTAATCGCTTTTCTTCTGCTGCGCGAGATCGTTCTGCGCCGCCGAGGTCGGCGTGATCAGCGGCACTTTCGACTGCAGGATGTATTCGTCGATCGCGAGCGCTTCGAACGTCGCCAGCGGGCCGATGATGACGTGCACCTTGTCGCGCTCGATGAGTTCCTGGACCTTGGCTTTTGTCTGCGCGGGCTGGCCGGCAGTGTCGGCGAAAAAGATTTCGACCTTGCGTCCCGCGAACATGTTGTTGCGCTCCTTCAGCAGCAGGTTGATGCCGTCTTCCATCTGCTTGCCGCCCGCGGCGAGCGGGCCGGTGCGCACGGTCAGAAAACCGAGCCGCAGCGGTTCGCCTTGTGCGTATGCGGCGGATGAAAGCAGCGCGGCGAACAGCGCGAAGACAGCGGGAACAACGAGCGCGAGCCTGAACCTGGTCATAACCCCCTCCGATTATGTTGGGCTGCTTTTTCGCCGGCTTGAGTGCACCGGTCAATGTCGCAAGGCGGCTGCGATGCCGCAAGCGATTGGCATAATAGCACCCGCTCTCGAACGGGCAATAGCCTATTGACAGCGCGCGCCGAATAGACGAAGTTAAGCGCTGCAGATTGATCTCAAGCCGCTATTTTTTCGCAGGAGCCGTCATGCCGCTTTCCAAGATCGCCCACTATTCGATCCGCACGCTCGACCTCGAGGCGACGCGCAAGTTCTACACCGAGGTGATGGGTCTCACCGTCGGGCCGCGCCCGCCGTTCAAGTTCCCGGGGTTGTGGCTGTACAACGGCAGCCACGACTCTTACGACAATGCCGTCGTCCACATCATCGGCATCGATCCGAACGATCCGCAGGGACTCAAGGATTATCTCGGCGACCGCAGCCTCGACAGCCTGAAGGGCGGCACCGGCACGTTCGACCATATCGCGTTTGCGGCCACCGACGTGGCGGGCATGCTGACGCATCTCAAGGAAAAAGCCGTGCCGTTCCGCGAGCGCATGGTGCCGGACCTCAACCTGCACCAGGTGTTCCTCGACGATCCGAGCGGGGTCGTGATCGAGTTGAATTACCCGACGCATTAAAATTTTCCCCTTAACCCTGTCCCCGGTAACGACGTGAGCAGGCCGCGCCGGGCGCTGATCATCGGCGGTTCGATGGGCGGGCTGTTCGCCGCCAACCTGTTGCTGCGCGCCGGCTGGGACGTCGAGCTGTACGAGCGCGTCGGCATCGAACTGGCCGGCCGCGGCGCGGGCATCGTGACCCACGATGCATTGTTCGACGTCATCCGGCGCGCCGGTGCGGCGATCGACGACACCATAGGCTGTGCCACGCATTCGCGCGTGACGCTGGACCGCAGCGGCAAAGTCGTCGCGGAGATGCCGCTCGATCAGATCCTGACGGCGTGGGGCCGGCTCTACCGCCTGTTGAAAGATGTGTTTCCGCGGCAGCGCTACCATTTCAACAAATCGCTCGCGAAGGTTGAACAAACGGTTTCTGCCGTCACCGCGCATTTTACGGACGGCACGCAGGTGGACGGCGATCTCCTGATCGGCGCCGACGGCATCCGCTCGACGGTGCGCGCGCAGTTTCTGCCGGCAGCGAGCCCGGGGTATGTCGGCTATCTCGCGTGGCGCGGGCTCGCCGACGAAAGCGCGGTAAGCGATGAGACGCGGCGCGTCTTGTCCGATCGCATGGGATTCTGCCTGCCGCCGGGCGAGCAGATGCTGACTTACCTCGTCGCCGGCCGCAACAATTCGACGACACCCGGCGAGCGGCGGTTCAATTTCGTGTGGTATCGCCCGGCTGACGAGCACACCGAGTTGCGCGCGTTGTTCACCGACGCGCATGGCCGCCACTACGAGCAGAACATTCCGCCCGACCGCATCCGGCCGGAGGTGATCGCGGCTATGCATGCGACGGCGGAGCGGCTGCTCGCACCCGTGTTCGTCGACGTGGTCAAGGCGACGAACGAGCCGCTGTTCCAGCCGATTTACGATCTCGAGTCCAGTGAGCTCGCGTTCGGCCGCGTCGCGCTGCTCGGCGATGCCGCGTTCGTCGCGCGCCCCCACGTCGGGTTAGGCGTGACGAAGGCGGCGGGCGATGCAGCTGCCCTGGTTGATGCACTGGACGCGAACCCCGCCGATGTTCCCGCAGCGTTGAATGTGTATGCGGCAAAGCGGCTTGCATTCGGCAAGGCGATCGTCGCGCATGCGCGCACGCTGGGATTGGGCGTGGGGGCGCCCGAGATCGCCGGCCCGCAGGCAGCGCTGATCGCCCATTTGCGCCGGCCGGAGGTGGTCATGCGCGAAATCGCGGTCCCGGATTGGGCGGATCGTACTATCGCGCCGCGCTAATCTCATCCTCCCCTTCAAAGGGAGGATCGAGGTGGGGATGGGGCATAGTTGCGCGTCATTTAACCCATCCCCATCCCACATGCCCCCTCGCCGCTGCGCTTGCTCTCCCCATTGAAGGGGAAGGTGAGATTCGCGCATGCGCGGTCAAACGGAGTTCAGCCGGCTTCCTCGGTATTCGCGCCGAAGTCCTGCGGTACCTCGGGTCCCCACACGTAGAGTGAATCGGCCACCGGATAATTCTGCGGCCGCCACTTCGTGCCGTCGGGAATGTAGTCGATATCGCAAAAATATTCGGCGAGGCTCCCCCAAGGGTCGCGAATGTAGTGGAAGAAATTCGAGCCGATCACGTGCCGGCCGAGACCCCAGCCGTTGCGGTAGCCCTGATCGACCAGGTGGCACGCGCCGATGCCGATCTCGTCGATGTTGGCGACTTCGAAGCTCGCGTGGTGGTAACCGGGGCGGTCGCCCGCGATGAATCCCAGCAGGTGATGGTCGCAGCCGCCTTCGCCGCTGCGCAGAAATGCGATGATGTCCTGTGCGCGGTCCGACAGCCGCATGCCGACGACGCGCGTATAAAAATCGATTTGCCGCTCGAGATCGGGCGTGAAGCGCAGCGTGTGACCGAGGCGCCGCGGTTGCACCGGCAGACTGCGCGGCGGATGGCCCGGCACGCCGACGCGGTTCAGATGCCCGGGTTGATTGATCTTCCATTCCGGCGCGCCGGCATACGGCGCAGCGTCCGCAACGCGGACATTAAGCAGCACGCCGTCCGGATCGTGAAACCACAGCCCGTCACCGGGCGTTTCCGGCGGCGCATCCAATATCCTGGTCCCGTTTTTCTCAAGCCGCGTCTTGATGTCCGCGAGCATTTCGGCACGCGCACCGAAGCACAGGTGGTGCAGGCGTTTCTTCGGTCCTTCGACCAGGACCACCTGGTCCTGATCGCGGCCGTGGCAGCGCATGATAATGCGTTTTTCTTCTTCTCGCGCGGCCAATCCGAAAGCGCTGAAGAATTTCCTGCCGGTCACGGCATCCGGCACCGTCAGCGCGATATGCTGCAGGGAACGTATCGTCATTGCCTCTCTCCGGGACCGCCGCGGGCCACGCCTCGCCTGCCTGCGATTATGAAAGGGCGACACCAATTGTCAAGGCAGACCCCGTCTCCGGAAGCCGGGCACGGAGGAACCGCGCGACATTCTATTGCGTGCGATAGGGCTTCGTGTAGCATAGCGCTTCCGGGGCAAACGGCGCCTTAATAAGCCGGCGCACCGGCGGCAGCGCGGCGATCCACACGAGTTAAAATTTATCGCACGGAGGAGCAACATGACACACGACGCAAAAAGCCGGCAGGCGAATTCCATTCGACGCAAACTGGTGCTCGGCGCCGGCGGCGCCACGGTTGCCGCGGCTTCGCCGTTCGGCATCAACATCGTCCATGCGCAGACCAAGGCGCCGATCAAGATCGGCTTTCCGGTGCCGCTGACCGGGCCGTTCGGCACCGAGGCGAACGAGCAGGCCAAGTGCGCCGAGATCGCGATCAAGGAATTCAACGCGTCCGGCGGGTTGAACGGCCGCATGGCGGAACTCCTGGTGCGCGACGACAAGCTGAACCCCGGCGAGGGCGCGACGCGCACCCTCGAATTGATCGAAAAGGAAAAAGTCAATTTCGTCGTCGGCTCGCTGTCCGCCGCGGTGCAGCTTTCCATCAACAACGTGTGCAAGGAACGCGGCGTCATTTTCAACTCGATCAGCCAGTCGGACGCGATCGGCGAGTCCAAGGATTTCAGCAAGTACACGTTCCACGAAGCGCTGAATCCGCACATGACTTCGGGCGCGCTCGCGCGCTATGCGCTGCCGAAGTTCGGCAAGCGCGTCGTGTTCTTCGTGCCCGATTACGCGTACGGGCACGAGATGCTGCGCGGTTTTCAGCGCGCGGGCAAGGAGTTCGGACTCGAAACGCTCGGCGACCTGCGCTATCCGCTTGGCACCAGCGATTTTTCGTCGTTCTTTCCGCGCGTGCAGGCGGCAAAGCCCGATATTCTGTGCATGTTCAACTTCGGCCGCGATCTCGTCAACGGCATGAAGCAGGCGTACGACTTCGGCATCAAGCAGCAGACCAAAATCATCACGCCTATCCTCCTGATCAGCGCGCGCCAGGCCGCCGGGCCCGAAGCTTTCGAGGGCGTGGTCGGTGCGACCTCGTATTACTGGAAGTTCGAGGACTCGCTGGCGAGCGCCAAGTCGTTCAACGATCTTTATCGCAAGGCGCATAACGGCGGCGTGCCGACCGATTATGGCGCGCTCGGCTACGCGGGCGTGCGCAGCGTGCTGACCGCCGCGCGCAATGCGAAGACCACCGATACGGACAAGGTGATCGCCGCGATGGAAAACCTCAAGTACGATTTTTACAAGGGGCCGCAGTACTATCGCAAGTGCGACCACCAGTCGGTGCAGTCGATGATCATGCTGCAGTCGAAACCCGCCAATCAGGTAAAGGACAAGAACGACGTGTTCGATATCCTGAATGTCGACAACGCGAACGAAAAAGTCCTGCGCACCTGCCAGGAGCTTGGGCACAAAGCTTAGTTATCCGGCACGCGCAGCGGCCGGATAACTCGCCGGATACGAGCGGACGCGGGTGCGTCGCTCAATCCGGCGAGCGCGTCAGGGAATGGATTCATCCTCCTCTTCAAGGGGAGGATAGAGGAGGGGATGGGTGCAAGAGCAAGTGTTTCGCGCTGAAATTCGAACGACCCATCCCCATCCCACGGCCCCCTCGCCGCTGCGCTCGCTCTCCCCCTCTGAAGGGGAAGGAGAGTTCAGCGCTTCGCGCAGCATTGCGGTATGAGCGGCATCACGCTCGACCTTCTCCTGCTGCAAATCGTCACCGGCATTGCGCTGGGTGCGGTCTACGTGCTGTTCGCACTCGGGCTGTCGCTGATCTTCGGCATGCTGACGGTGGTCAATTTCGCGCACGGCGCCTTCTTCATGGTCGGTGCGTATTTTGGCGTGTGGCTCTTCGCGCAGACCGGCAACTTCTGGGTATGTCTCGTGCTGGTACCGTTTGGCGTCGGCGGCGTCGGCCTCGTGGTCGAGCGCTTTCTGGTGCGCCCGCTTTACGGTCGCGGCATCGATTACCCGCTGCTGCTGACCTTCGGGCTGTCGATCATGTTTGTCGAAATCGTGCGCATGACTTTCGGCCTCGACGGCATCCCGTTTTCCACGCCGCGCGGGCTCACCGGCGCGGTCAACCTCGGCATCGGCCATTTTCCGCTGTACCGGCTTTTCCTGATCGGCGCGGCGGCGGTGGTCGTCGCGTTTCTTTATTTCTTCATCGAGAAAACCTCGTACGGCCTGGTCATCCGTGCCGGCGCGCGCGACCCGGAGATCGTGCGCGTGCTCGGCATCGACGTGTCCAAAGTGTGGCTCGTGGTGTTCGGCATCGGCACCGGCATTGCTGGCTTGTCGGGGATACTGTCCGCGCCGTTGCAGGCCGTCGCTCCCGAGATGGGCGTGCCGCTGCTCGCCGATGCGTTCGTCGTCACCGTGGTCGGCGGCATGGGCTCGTTGAAGGGTGCGGTGTTTGCCGGCGTACTGGTCGGCGTGGTGGTGAGCCTCACGTCGCTGGTGTCGCCGGAAGCGGGGCGCGTCTCGATCTTTGTCCTGATGGCGGTCGTGCTGCTGGTGCGTCCGCAGGGACTCTTCGGCCGCGCCGGCGCGATGGGGTGAGTTGATGAACGGGCAAAACTCACCGCAAGCGGCGGGTGCCTGGCGCGCAACGCTGGACGCGATCGTGCGTCACCGCGTCGCCGCGACGATACTCTTCCTGATAATTTTTCCGTGGCTCGTGCCATATCACGCGCTGGCGATCAACATCCTGATCTGGGGCCTCTTCGCGCTCGGCTTTAATCTGCTGTACGGCTACGCGGGCCTGTTGTCTTTCGGCCACGCGGCGCTCCTGGGTGTGGGCAGCTACGGCTGCGGCATTGCGATCGTGCATCTCGGCTGGCCGTGGTACGCCGCCATCCTCGCCGGCATCGCTTTCGCGTCCGCGGTGGCTTATGTCATCGGCTTTCTCGCCATCCGTACGCGCGGCATTTACTTTGCGATGGTGACGATGGCGCTCGCCGAATGCGTGTATTACATTTTCTACAAGTGGGAAAGCGTCACCGGCGGCGAAAACGGCCTGCGCGGCATCAACGTCTCGACCATCAACCTGCTGGGCTTCGAGATCGATTTTCTCGACCCGGTCAACAAGTACTACGTGATGCTCGGCGTGGTGGCGATCGCGCTGTGGTGTTTCTCGCGCATACTCGCGTCCCCGTTCGGCGCGGTGCTCGAAACGATCCGCGAGAACGAGGTGCGCGCCGCCGCCTGCGGCTACAACGTGGCGAACACGAAACTGATGGCGTTCGTGCTGTCGGGCGCGTTCTGCGGCGTGGCCGGCGCGCTGCGCGCCCTGCATCTGTCGACGGTGCCTGTCGAAGTGCTGCAGATTTCGACCTCGGGCGACGTCGTGATGATGGCGCTCCTGGGCGGCTTCGGCACTTTCTTCGGTCCGTTTATCGGCGCTGCCGTGTTTCAATTGTTCGGCGACGTACTCACGCTGTGGACCACCCACTGGCAGTTGTACCTGGGCGCCACCTTCATTTTGTTCGTGTTGTTTTTTCCGCGCGGGATCTGGGGTTCGATCCTGCACTGGCTGGGGGTAAAAGCGTGAAGGGGGGAAGGGTGAAGGAGGTAAGCAAAATCTCCCTCTACCCGTCGCCGGGGAGAGGGTTGGGGTGAGGGGCTCACCCTTCTCTTCCCCCTTAACTTATTCCCAACAACTTCAAGATGAATCCAAACACAAACGATATCCTCATCGCGCAAGGCGTCGGCAAGAAATTCGGCGGCTTCGTCGCGCTGAAGGACGTGTCGGTCAGCTTTGCGCGCGACAAGCTCTCTGCGATCATCGGGCCGAACGGCGCGGGCAAAAGCACCTTCTTCAACGTCATCTCGGGCGCGTTTCCGGCGTCGAGCGGGCGCGTAAGCTTCGAGGGCCGCGAAATCACCGGCCTGCCGACGCACGAATACGCGCGGCGCGGCATCGCGAAATCATTCCAGATCACGAACCTGTTCCCGCAGCTCTCCGCGCACGAAAACGTGCGCGTCGCGGCGCAGATGCAGAAAACGCGCTACAACCTGTGGACGCCGCGCGCGGCCATCCGCGCACCGATCGAGGAGGCCGACGATCTGCTCGAGCGCGTCGGCATTGCGGCCAAGCGCAATTCGGTCGCCCGCGACATGGCGCACGGCGAGCAGCGCTGCCTCGAAATCGCGATGGCGCTCGCCTGCAAGCCGCGCCTGCTGCTGCTCGACGAGCCGACTGCGGGCATGTCGCCCGAGGAAACGGTCAAGATGATGGATCTCATCGTGCGGCTTGCCGCCGAGCGCACCGTGATCCTGGTCGAGCACAAGATGAAACTCGTGATGGGGATCTGCCAGCAGCTCGTGGTGCTGCACCACGGCGAGTTGCTCGCGCAGGGCACGCCCGACGACATCCGCGCCAACGACGAGGTGAAGCGCGTCTACCTCGGGCAGGGGAAGCACTGATGGCGGCAATGCTGAAGCTGGACAACCTCAATGCGTGGTACGGGCACAGCCACGTGCTGCAGGGCGTGTCGCTCGAAGTCAACGCGGGCGAAATCGTCACGCTGATCGGCCGCAACGGCGCCGGCAAGACGACGACGCTGCGCACGGTGATGGGACTGGTGGCGAAGAAAAGCGGCGGCGTCATGTTCGACGGCGCGGACCTGCTCGCCGAGCTCGCGTTCCGGCGCTATCACCGCGGGCTCGCCTACGTGCCCGAAGAACGGCGCATCGTGCCGGGACTGTCGGTGCTGGAAAACCTCCAGCTCGGACTGCTGGCATCCAGGCACCGCAAGCGCGAAGGCGAAATCATCGAACGGATTGCGGAAACTTTTCCGCGTTTGAAGCAGCGGCTGGGGCAGCTGGGCGAAACGCTCTCGGGCGGCGAGCAGCAGATGCTCGCGATCGCGCGCGCGATGATGGCCGAGCCGAAAATGATCCTGCTCGACGAGCCGTCGGAAGGCATCATGCCTATCCTCGTCGACGAAATGTTCCAACTGTTCGAAGACATGAAGCGCGCCGGCACCACGATCCTGCTCGTCGAGCAGAACGTCGAGCGCGCGCTGTCGATTTCGGACCGCGCCTACATCATGGACCAGGGCTTGATCGTGCATGCCGACAGCGCCGCCAACCTGCTCGCGGACCAGGCG
>CAZEAX010000028.1:0-19953 GCA_964510405.1 uncultured Streptomyces sp.
CCGGAAGAGCGCAGGGCCTCTCCACCGCCGGTGAATGTGCCGCGCCCGCCGGAACCACCTAAGGCACCGCCGCCGGAGGTGCAGAAAGCACCGCCACCACCGGTGAGCGCACCGCGCCCGCCCGAACCGCCCAAGGCACCGCCGCCGGTCGCACCGAAGCCGGTTCCTGCTTCGCCACCGCCGGTCGCGCCTAAGCCGGCTCCGCCGCCACCGCCACCGGCAGCACCGAAGCCGCCACCGGCGCCACCGCCGGCTGCGCCGCCGCCTGCGTCCAAGCCTGACGCCGGCAAAGCGCCGGATAAGGGCGAGCGGAAAAAAGACGACAAGAAGGACGAGAAGTAAAAACGGCACGCGCCGCCGGATCGCCATGATCCGCCGGCGCGCGTGCGTTGACGCTAACCGTGAGCGTCAGGTTCGGCGTCTATCATCAGTGCGTCATTGACGCGGTTGAAAAATCCGCACAGCGCAATGCGCAGCGTGAGCTCGACAATTTGGGCTTCGCTGAAATACGCGCGCAGGTGCTCGAACATATTGTCGCGGATGCGCTGCGGCGTATTGGTGACCTGTATCGCGTATTCGACGACGAGCCTGTCGACCTCGTCGAACTCCGGGTGATTTTCGTAATCGAGCACGCGATCGACGCCTTCCGGCGACAGTCCTTCAATCGTCAACAGCGGTTTATGGTGTGCGACGCAGTAATGGCATTCGTTGAGCTTGGATACCGCGACCACGGCGAGCTCGATATAGCGGAATGGCACGTTTTTCTGCGCGCGCAACTCGAGCAGCATGCCCATCAGGTGCTTGACCGATGCAGGTACGTGCGCGAATACGCCGACCTGGTTGCGGAACGGGCCGTAGCCATTCGCAAATTGCTCGTAGACCCCGCGCACGTCGGCTGAGACCTGCTCCGGCGGGACATCGCTCACTCTCGCCATGCGTTACTCCTTTGTGCGGAATTGCCGGTGGCCGCGCCGTACGACGCAGTATTGCCAGCCGGCGTGAACGGGATTATAAGGTGGAAAAATCGCGTCGATGCCCGAGCATGGAGGGAGCCATGGCTTTGGAACACTTTGAGAACCGCCGCCGTTTCGTGAAGGCCGGAGTCGCTGCAGCGTCGCTGTTCATGCCTGTTCCTTATGCATGGGTGTGGGCGCAATCGGAAGGCGCGCTCAAGCTGGTCAGGGTGCCAAAGCTCGCGCTGGTGATCGGCAATTCGAAGTACCCCGAGGCACCGCTCAAGAATCCCGTCAACGATGCCAAAGGCATCGCCGGGGAACTG
The DNA here is from genome assembly GCA_964510405.1 of uncultured Streptomyces sp. Classification (GTDB taxonomy): domain Bacteria; phylum Pseudomonadota; class Gammaproteobacteria; order Burkholderiales; family SG8-41; genus PALSA-1004. The sequence continues at coordinate 1,280 of CAZEAX010000028.1, forward strand.
CAAAGAGTCGGCTTCCAGGTCAACCTCAAGCTCGACACGGGCAGGAACGAGATGATCGAGGCGATCCGCGCGTTCGGCAGCGAACTCGGCAAGAAGAAGGGCGTGGGCATGTTCTATTACGCCGGCCACGGCGCGCAGCTCGCATGGAAGAACTATCTGATCCCGGTCGACGCGGATATCGAGAAGCTCGAGGATATGCAGACGAAGACGGTGGAACTGAATTCGCTGCTCGAAGGCATCGTCAAGGCGCAGAATCCGATGAACGTGATCGTACTCGATGCCTGCCGTGACAACCCGTTCGGAGCCAAGGTGAATACGCAGCAGAAAGGACTCTCGCAGTTCGACGCGCCGCCGGGCTCGCTGCTCGCGTATGCGACTTCGCCCGGCAATACCGCAGCCGACGGCGAAGGCGCGAACGGCCTTTACACCGAGAATCTGTTGCGCGAGATCAAGGTGCCCGAGGCACGGATTGAGGACGTGTTCAAGCGCGTGCGGTTGAACGTGCGGCGCAAGTCGGAAGGCCAGCAGATCCCGTGGGAGAGTACTTCGCTCGAGGAAGACTTCTGGTTCATCCCGCCGAAGGAGATCAAGCGGCAGTCCGAGGAGGAACAGGAGCGCCTGTTCAAGGAAGAGCTCGCGTTGTGGGAGCGGATCAAGGAATCGAAGGACCCCAAGCCGTTCGAAGACTACCTGCAGCGCTATCCGAGCGGAAAGTTCACCGAGCTCGCGCAGCTGCAGCTTGAAAAAGTGCTGGCGGCGCAGGGCGAAAAGAAGATTCAACTCGCATCCTCCGCCGGCAACCCGTTTACCAAGGGCTCGACCGTCGCCAACACGGCTTACAAGGTCGGCGACACGTACACCTTCCGTATTCTCGATCTGAAGACACGGGCCGAGAAAAGGCAGACCGTACAGACAGTGCAGCGCATTACGGAAAGCGAGGTCATCTTCGACAATGGTTTGATTACCGATTTGCTTGGCAATGTACTGAGGTCCGGTGACGGCCGGCGCTTCACGCCGCGGCAGCAACTGCCGCTCGAATACGCGGTCGGCCGGCAGTGGCACTCGCGGTTCATGAATGTGACGCGCGAGAGCGACGCGGGCGTGGTCGACCTCGATCTCAAGATCGTCTCGCGCGAATCAATCACCGTCCCGGCAGGGACATTCAATGCGTATCGCATCGAAGCGAGCGGACTGGCGGTCTTCAAGGACCGTGTCACTGAATCGCGCATCACGCGCTGGATGGCGCCTGATCAGGTGCGCAGGAATATCGCCTACAACTAGATCACCATTCGCGACGGCAAGATAGTGCTGGGGGAGCGCTTCGAGCTGGTGTCGTTCAAGGAGGCGTGACATGTTCTCTCGCGTAGTTTCAGCCGCCGCGCTCGGTATCGTTCTCCTGCTCAATCCGCTGGTTTGCACGGCGGACGACACCCCGGCCGATTTCGTGCTGGTTCGCGCGGGCACGCTTCCCATCCTTCTGACTGCTCCGCACGGCGGTCGCCGTGCCGTGCCAGGCATAGCCGAGCGCAACATCACGGGCAAGCCGGGCGGAAAAGGTGCGCGTTACGTCAAGGGGACCGATACCAATACCGACATCCTTGCGCAGCGCATCGCCGCCGAGATCGAGCGTATCACCGGCAAGACGCCGTATCTCGTAATCGCCAGGTTCGAGCGCAAGTACATAGACGCCAACCGTGCGCCCGAAATCGCGCTGGACGATACGGCGGCGCGGCCTTTTTACTATTACTATCACGATACCGTGCGCCGCTTCATCGACGAGATCCGCGACAGGTATCCGGCGGGTTTGCTGGTCGACGTGCACGGTCAGCACTTTGATCCCGAAGTGGTCATGCGCGGCACCCGCAACGGCAGTTCCGTCACGCGCCTGCTGCAGCGCGCCGGATTTGCCGCCGTCACCGGCCCCAACGGCATTTTCGGCCAGCTCGAGGCAAACGGCTTCAAGGTGTTTCCGGCGAACAATGTGCCGCCGCGCGGAAAATTCGAAAACGCAGGACTGAACGGCGGCTACACGACGGCAATCTACGGCAGCGACAAAAGCGGCGGCATCGACGCCGTGCAGATGGAATTCGGCACCCGGTATCGCGAGAACACGACGGTGGATAAATCCGGTCGCGACGCGGGCAAGGCGATTGCCGGATTTTACGAGGCCTACTTGAGGGAGGCCAGGAAGTAATCCGGCCGGCACCTTGCCGGGCGGAACGTCGCTCACTCGCGCCTTTATATGCTCGGGGTCGCTGTGTCTATTTGCCGCCGAGCCACTCCGCGTAGACCTCCTCATTGTGCTCGCCCAATTCCGGCGGATGGCGGTAAACGTTGAACTCGTAGCCGGAAATTTTCATCGGGAACGCGACGGTCCTGGTTTTCTTGCCGTTGGGCAGCGTCATGTCGCGCACGAGCTTGTTGAATTGCACGTGCGGGTCATTGAGGATTTCCGGATAGGTGTTGATAGGCGCGCACGGCACGCCGCGCTTATCGAATTCGGCGAGCCACTCGAGTTTGGTGCGCGTGGAGAACACCGGCTGCAAAATCGATTCGAGTTCCTTTTGATTTTTGGCGCGCAGCGTGTTGGTCGCGAAGCGCGGGTCGTCTTTCAATTGCGGCATGCCGACGGCCGCGCACACGTCAAGCCACAATTTGTCGTTGCCGGCCGCGATCATGAACGGCGCGTCGCTCGCCTGAAAACCCTGGTACGGCGCGGAACGCGGATGTGCGGAGCCGAGGCGCTGCGGCGTTTTTCCGGTGCCGAAATATTCGCTCGTCTGCAACGCCGCGATGCCGAGGAGTCCCGCGAGCATCGAGCAGTCGATGAACGCGCCGCGGCCGGTTTGCTTCGCCTGCAAAATCGCGGCGGTCACGCAAAACGCGCCGTACAGGCCCGCGCCGAAATCGCCGACCGGCACGCCGCTTTTCACCGGCGGCCCGTCTGTTTCGCCGGTCACGCTCATGAGCCCGCTCATGCCCTGCACGGTGGCGTCGAACGCGCCTTTCGATGCGTACGGCCCGGTATGGCCGTAGCCGTTGATCGAGCAATACACGAGTTTGGGCGATGCCGCGCTCAGAGTCTTGTAACCAAGCCCGAGGCGATCGAGCACGCCGGGACGAAAATTTTCGATGATCGCATCGGCCTGCGCGCACAGTTGCTTCAAGCGCGCGACCTGCGCCGCGTCCTTCAGATCGACCGCGATGCTGCGTTTGTTGCGATTGACCGACGCGAAATTTTCGCTGTACTCGGCGCCTTGCGGTCCCGCGCTCATCGGCGGCCAGCGCCGCATGTCGTCGCCGCCGTCGGGTTTTTCGACTTTGACGACGTCGGCGCCAAGATCGGCGAGCAGCGAGCCCGCGAATGGTCCCGCGGCGATCTGGCCGAACTCGAGAATTTTAAGGCCGGCGAGCGGGCCGTTTGCGGAGGGTGAACTCATCGTGAAATCCGTGAATGCCGGGAAGCGCGTATTTTAAGCCGCGCGCCGCTCAACGGTCATTACGTATCCTTATACGCCGGATAACCAATCTCGTTCGCGGCGCGCGCGGCGATAGAGTATCTTGGCGTCTCACACGGCATCCCGGCGAACGGGACCGCACGGCAACAGGAGGGTTTCATGATAGCGAACAGTTTCGTCACCAACGCGTGGTACGTGGCCGGCACATCGGCGGAATTTGCGACCAACAAACTGCACGGTATGGTCATTGCGAAAAAGCCGGTTGTGATCTGGCGGACGAGCGAAGGCAAGGTGGTCGCGTTCGACGACCGCTGCGTGCACAAGCGGATGCCGCTGTCGTGCGGCAAGCTGATGCAGGACGGCACGCTCGAATGCGCGTACCACGGTTTCACGTACGACGGCAACGGCCAGTGCGTGAAGACGCCGTCGCAGCCCAACCATCCGATCCCCACGCGCGCGAAGCTGAAGCCGTTCCCGGTGATCGAACAGGAGGGGTTGGTGTGGATGTGGGCGGGCGACCCGGACAAGATGGGCAAGGCGCGCCCGCCGCGCACTCCCGAACTGACGAGCGGCGAATGGGAAACCTACGGATGCGAGCCGATGAGCCTCGCGTGCAACTATCGGTTGCTGATCGAGAACCTGCTCGATGTCACGCACTTTTATCCGCTGCACGACGGCAATATCGGCGACCTCGCGGCGAGCTCGATTCCGATCGAATTCGTCGAGCACGAAGTCGAGGGCAATCCATCGGTGATGACGATCCGCGAAGTGCAGAACTACAAGCACCCGCCGTTCCTCATTGACTGGTTCGGCTATGAAACCGTCGACCGCCATCACACCCATTGCATGTCGAACCCGGGCCTCACGCGCGTCCGCCTGCGCTGCGCGCCACCGGGCGAACTCGGCACGACGGCGGAACGCGGCTACATCCTGCATCACACGCACACGCCGGTCGACGAAACGCACCACGTGTGGCGCTGGATCGTGAGCGTGCCGAAGGGCCAGCGCGCGCTCGACGGCAAGACGCCGTCAATCGAGCGAATCAAGGAAATGTTTCCCGGCGTGGTCGACCAGGACCGCTGGGCTCTAGAGCGCCAGCAGGCAATGTTCAACCTGCCGGACGACGGCTATCAGGAAGTGCATCTGCGCGCGGACAAATCGATCCTGATCCTGCGCAAGATACTAGAATCGCTCGAAAAAGGCGTGACCAAGGATCCCAACAAGTCCTGGCTTGCCGCCTGACGCGGCGCGCTTAGGTTTGGTGCGCGGCGATAACGAAGCGCACTCTCGAGGGGCCGACTTTCATCGCGACGTACGGCTCTTGCTGCCGGGGGTTGCGTAATAACTGTTTGAAATGGCGCACCTACGTTGCGCGCCCGGCTCGTGCGAAAGTCGCGGCACAGGATTTGCTTCGCACCCAGCGGGATATAAACGCAGGTGGTGCAGGCCATGCAGCAGGAAAATCCGGCCGCGATGCTCACGCATAGCATCGACGGCAAGCAGGCGTGGGTCAAGGAAAGTCTTCAGCAGGGCGACTGGTTTTACGCAATCGATGAAACGTGCCGGCGCGAGTTGTCCGCCGCGATCGAAGACCTGCGCGCCAATCCGCTGCCGCTGTTATTGCTGACGCCGGACATGTTCGAGCTTGATGCTTGCCGTGAGCTGGCGGCGCGAGTGCGTACCGCGCTGAAAGAAGGCGTGTCGTTCGCTGTCGTCGATAAAATTCCACTGGACGGCATCACGCTCGACGAGGCGAAAGCGCTGTATTGGTTGTTCTCGTCCATGATCGCGCGGCCGGTGGCGCAGAAACTCGACGGCACGATGGTCTACGACGTGCACGACACCGGCATGCAGGCGCTGCCGGGGTCAGGCGTACGCCCGGACAAAACCAACTTCGATCTCACGTTTCACAACGACAATGCGTACAACAAGACGATGCCCGAAATTGTCGGCCTCTTTTGCCTGCGGCAGGCGCAGACGGGCGGCTTGAGCCGCGCGATCAGTTTTCAGACCGCGCACAACTGCCTGCTCGCCGACTATCCCGATTTGCTGCCGCGGTTTTACCAGCCGTTTCCGTTCGATCGTCAGAAAGAGCATTTTCCGAGCGAGAAGCCGATATTTTCCGCGCCGATGTTCGAGTACGACAGTCGCCTGCGCGCGCGGCTCGCGCCGTATCAGGTCAAGAACGCGTTTGCGATGCGCGGCGAGCCGGTCGATGCCGTTACGGCTGCGGCGACCGCGGCACTCGACGAAATATTTTCGCGCTCCGAACTGATCGCGGAGCATTACATGCAGCCGGGGCAGATCCAGTACGTGAACAATCGCGAGATCGGGCACAGTCGCACCGCGTTTACCGATTATGCCGAGCCGGAATTGCGGCGCTACCTGGTGCGGCTGTGGCTGCGCGATGCCGGTCATCGAGGCTATCGCGGCTGACTTTTTTGCGCCGCAAAGAACCTGGCCGTTGCGCCGGTGCGAACGCCGTTTGCCGATGACGCGCACCGATGTTAGATTCGGCTTGCCATGGAAATCTACCAGATACGCACATTTGTGACGGTCGCCGAACATGGCAACCTGACCAAGGCCGCATTGTTGCTGCACGTCACGCAGCCGGCGGTGAGCGGGCATCTGAAGTCGCTCGAGGAAGCGCTGAACCTCAAGCTGTTCGAGCGCAGCGCGAGCGGCGTCACGCTGACCAAGGCGGGGCAGGCGCTGCTGCCGAAAGCAAAAGCGATCCTCGCAGTCGTTGGCGACTTTCGCAATCATGCGCAGGGCCTGCAGGGCCAGCTCGCGGGCAAGGCCAGCGTAGGCACCATCCTCGACCCTTCTTTTATCCGTCTCGGGCAGTTCATGAGCGCGGTGCTCGATCGCTATCCGTGGCTGGAAATCCAGTTGCTGCACGGCATCTCGACGTGGGCGATCGAAAGCGTGAGTAACGCGGTGCTCGATGCGGCGTTCTGCATGGGGCGCGTGACGTTGGCGCACGTGCAGGCGGTACCGCTCACGGAGATGGCGTACCGGGTCGTTGCGCCGCCGGCGTGGAAGTCCAAAATCGAGAACGCGGACTGGGCGGACATCGCGGCGCTGCCGTGGATACGCGCGCCGAAAATGTCGCCGCACCTGCAAATGGTGGGCGAGATGTTCGCGCGCCACAAACTCGAGCCGTTCAAGGTGGTCGAGGCCGACCAGGAACAGACGATCCGGACGCTTATTACCGCGGGCGTCGGGCTCGGGCTGATGCGCGAAGACCTCGCGTTCGCCGCGCAAAGCGCGGGCGAAGTCTGCGTGTGGCGCACGGCGCGGCCGACCACCGCGCTGTCGTTTATTTACCTGCGCGAACGCGCGAGCGACCCGGTGATCGCCGCGATGGAAAACGTCGTGCGCAAGATCTGGCTCGACGCCGGCGCGCGGGACAGCGCAGATGTCGCGTGACCCGAGCTCGTCCCATAAACGACCGTAATGACAGGCATCATGAAAAGTTTTTTACACCGTCCGCGCTATACCGGTTAAGCTGAAAAAGCAGTCTCTTTAAAACTAAGCAAAGTACGGGTGGACGCCGCGTCATGGCGCCGTCACTCTGCAGATTCAGGATCGCGAAGATTTCCCGTTTATGCTGAGCGCGCACAACGTTTCGAAATCCTTCGGCGGCTTTCAGGCCTTGAACGGCTGCAGCATCGAAATCGGCGCGCAAAGCATAACCGGCATCATCGGGCCCAACGGCGCCGGCAAGTCGACTCTCTTCAATATCCTGGGCGGGCTGTTTTCGCCGGACGCCGGCACCCTCAAGTTCGACGGGCACGACATCGACGGCCGGCGCCCCGACGAACTCGCGCGCCTGGGGCTCGTGCGCACGTTCCAGATTTCGCGCGAGCTCGGCGAACTCACGGTACTCGAAAACATGCTGCTCGCAAGTCCCTCGCAGGGCGGCGAAAACGTGTGGCGCAACTTTTTTGCGCCGCGCGTCGTGCGTGCCGAACAGAATGCAGGAATTGTGCGCGCGCGCGGGCTGCTCGAACAGGTCAACTTGTGGCCGCTTGCCAATGAGCCGGCAAAAAATCTGTCCGGAGGGCAGAAGAAGCTGCTGGAAATCTCGCGCGCATTGATGCTGGCGCCCAAGTTGATATTGCTCGACGAGCCGACCGCGGGTGTGAGCCCGCTGATGAGCAAGACGCTAGGTGCGGTGATCGCCAAATTGCGCGCGGGCGGGTTGACTCTCGTTATCATCGAGCACGATATGGACGTGATTGCGGAACTCTGCAGCCCGATTTACGTCCTCGCAGAAGGGCGCACGCTGATGTCGGGCACGTTCAAGGAAGTCGTCTCGAACCGGGACGTCATGCACGCTTATCTCGGGAAGGTCGCTTAACGCATGAGTGATATTCTCACGATTACCGGATTGCATGCCGGATACGGCGCGGGCGATATCCTCAAAGGCATAGACGCTGCATTGCCGGAGGGACAAATCAACACCGTCATCGGGCCCAACGGCTCGGGCAAGTCGACGCTGATCAAAACGCTCGCAGGCCTGTTGCCAGTACGGCAGGGTGAAATCGTGCTTGCCGGGGCGCGCATGAACGACATGAGCGCGCCGCAGCGTGTGCGCGCGGGCATGTCGTACGTGCCGCAGGAATACAACGTGTTCCGTAACCTGACCGTGCTCGAGAACCTGCAGATAGCGCGTGAATTCATGAGCGGCGGGCGCGCGCCGAAAAAGAACGGCCAGGTCATCGACGACGAGCTTGTCGCACTCTTTCCCGAACTGCCAGGCAAATTCCGCGCACTCGCCGGCAATCTTTCGGGCGGGCAGCGCCAGATGCTGGCGTTTGCCTGCGCGCTGACGGTGCAGCCGAAAGTGCTGATGCTCGACGAGCCGTCGGCGGGTCTGTCGCCGAAATATATGGCGGACATTTTTGCGACGGTGAAACAGGTCAATGCGCGCGGCGTTTCGATATTCATGATCGAGCAGAACGCGACCGAGGCGCTGCGCATTTCGAACACCTGCATCGTGATGGCAAACGGCCGTGTGCGCCTGTGCGCGCCCGCCGGCGAAGTGCTCGGCATGCATGACCTGCACAGCTTGTATCTCGGCGATGCCCGGGAACAAGCGGCCGTTGCCTGATGCTGCAGACCGCGTTTAACGGTTTCGTCACCGGCATCATTGTTACGCTGCCGGCGCTTGCGATCACGCTGCTTTTTGGCGTGCTGAAGTTTCCAAACTTCGCGGTCGGCGCGATGATGACGCTGGCCGCGTATATGGTATTCACGCTGAACGTCCAGCTCGGCTGGCCGCTGATCGCGGCGACCGCGGTCGGGGCGGTGGCGTTTGGGGGGCTGCTGATCGCGGTCGATTACCTGACATTCAAGCCGCTGCGAGAGCGCGGCTCGATCACGCTGATGGTTGCCTCGCTGGGTCTGGGTTTTGTGCTCGAAAATATCGCGCGCCTCGCCTACGGCAACACGGCGCGCAGTTTCGCGATCGAACTTGCGCGCCCGTTCCGCTTTCTCGACATCCGCATGAACCGCGAGCAGATGATAATCATCGGCGTGTCGACGCTCGCGATGCTGGCGATGTACGTGCTGCTCACGCGCATGCCGATCGGACGCGCGATGCGCGCGGTGTCGGACAATCCGGCGTTGGCCCTGGTGCGCGGAATCGAGAGCCCGCGCATCATCCGCTGGACGTGGTTTATCGCCGGCCTGCTGCTCGCGGTCGGCGGCGTGCTGATCGGGATGGACCGTGCGCTCGAGCCGCCGATGGGATCGAGCTACCTGATCGCGGTGTTCGCGGCCGCGATCCTCGGCGGACTCGGCAGTCCGCTCGGCGCTTTTGTCGGCGCGCTGATCATCGGCATGGTCAGCGAACTGTCGACGCTCGTGATGCCGCCCAACTACCGTATCGGCATCCCGTTGTGCGCGATCGCGCTGATTCTGGTCTTCCGCCCGCAGGGGTTGTTCGGGCAGCCTTATATACGGAAATGAGTACGCAAATGAGCGGCAAATAATTCACCGATGATTTCATTTCTTATCTTGATTTCCATCGTCGTGTGCTTCTCCGCGATTCTCGCGCTCGCGCTGAATTTCCAGTGGGGTCTCGGCGGCATGGTGAATTTCGGACTCGCGGGGCTCTACGCGCTCGGCGCCTACAGTTGCGCGCTCCTGATGCTCAGGGCCGGCGCGAATACTTTTTTCGCGACCGTCGGCGCGATGATCATCGTGGCCGCCGTGTGCGGCATCGTCGCGTTCGTGACGCTGCGCGTGACGGAAGAAGATTACTTCGCCATCGTGACGCTGGGCGTGGGCGAAATGCTGCGGCTGGTGGCGCTGAACGAAGACTGGCTTACCAAGGGCGCGCTCGGCCTGACCGGCATCCCGCGGCCACTCGGTGACGTCGTGCCGCCCCAGTATTACCAGTACTTCCTGCTCGCGCTGTCGGTGGCGCTGCTGCTCGGCACGCTGTGGTTTCTGAACGCGCTCGCGCGCTCACCGTTCGGCCGCGTGATGCGCGCCGTGCGCGAGGACGATGTGGTGGCCGCGACGCTCGGCAAGCACGTGCTGTGGGCGCGGGTGCGCATATTCGCGATCGGCGGCGCGTTCATCGGGCTCGCCGGGTCGCTGCACGCGTTTTATTACCAGTACATCGATCCAACACAGTTCTCGAACATCGTGATCGCCTACGCATTCATGGCGGTCATCGCCGGAGGGCGCGGCGCGCATCGCGGCACGATCCTGGGGGCGGCGGTCGTGATGCTGCTGCTCGAAGGGTCGCGCTTCGTCAAAGACATGATTCCGGGCATCGATTCCGATCAACTGGCCGCGATCCGCATCATCATCATCGGCGTCGGCCTGATCATGCTGCTGATCTATAAACCGCAGGGATTCCTGCGCGAGTACCGGTTGCAGGTCGATTTGAAGTAGGATTGTTCTTGCGGTCAGGCCATTTACCAGGAGACGTCGAATGAAGAAATTTACCCGCCGTAAAGTTCTCAAAACGCTGGGCGCCGCCGCGGTCACGCCACTCGCGGCACCCTTCCTGAATCTCGCGCACGCGCAGGGCGCGACGATACCGATCGGCGTTGCGTTTCCCGTGACCGGCAACGCCGGTGGGTACGGGCCCCATATTGCGGAAGCCCCCAAACGTACTGTCGCCAAAATAAACGGCGGCGGTGGCATCCTCGGCGGGCGCAAGCTCGAACTCTTCATCGAGGATTCGGAATCGAGCGCGTCGGTCGCCGCGAACCTGTCGCAGAAATTCATCAACGTTCACAAGTGCCAGTCGCTCGTCGGCTACTGGGGCACGCCGGAAGGCATGTCGTCGCGGCCCATTGCGATCCAGAACAAGGCGGTGCTGATGGTGTCCTCCGCGGCCAACGCGATCACCGAAGGCGACACCCAGGGATACGTGTGGCGCTTTCAGATGAAGGCGACCGACTGGGGCATCGTGATCGGCCGCGCGGTCCAGGGCCTCGGTTACAAGACCATCGGCGTCATGGGATTGCAGAACGCGTTCGTGCTGCCGATCATGAAGAATGTGGAGGAATCGGTGAAAAAGGCCGGCCGCACGGTGACGGACTCGCTGATCTACAACCCCGAGCAGCCGTCGTATCGCGCCGAGGTCGAACGCATCTTCGGGAAAAAGCCGGACGCCGTGTGCTGTTTCGGCCTCTTGCCGGATTTCGTCTCGATCATGAAGGAAGTCTATCGCGGCGGCTTTGACAGCAAGGTGGTCGCGCTGTCAATCATGGCGGATGCCGAGGGCAAGTTCGTCGAAGCCGTCGGTGCGCAGGTGGCGGAGGGAATCCGCCATTTCCAGCCGATGCCCGACACCAGTGCAGCGGCGTACAAGAAATTCACCAGGCTGATGGGCGCGCCCGAAGATAAATTGTTTCTGTTTCCACCGAACACGCACGACCAGATCGCGGTCACCGCGATGGCGATGGAAAAGGCCAGGAGTCCGATTGCGGCCGATTGGTCGAAGCAGATCATCCCGGTGTGCAATGGTCCCGGCGAAAACATCGACGACGTGGTCGATGCGCTGAAGCTGATACGCGCCGGCAAGGCAATCAATTTCTCGGGTGCGGGTTCGACCTGCGACTTCACGCCCAACGGCGATCAACTCGGCCGCGGCATGGGCCAGTGGATCATCAAGGGCGGCAAAAGCGTCTTCGTCGAATACGCGAAGCCGTAGGTCTTTTCAGCTCGAGGACGCGCCGGGTGTGGCGTCCTCGAGATACGACTTGAGCGTCGCCGGCGTCAGCTCGGTGATAGATTGGTAGAGTTGCCGGTAGTCGTCGGCAAGCTGCGCGCCGAACAGCGGATCGTTATTGTCGCCGAAAGCAGCCGCGACGCTTTGCCAGTCGTCGGCGGTGAGGTGAGCGAGCGCTAGCGGCAGCAACTGCAGTTCTTCCCTGCGCATGTGGTCCCAGTAGAACTCCGCGAATTCATCGACGGCGGTCGCAAGTTGATTGAGGCCGTTGGCGGTGCCATAGCTGTAGGCGTGAAACGCGCCGCGCAGAGCGACGATCATCGGTTCACCGCGCGCGTGATCACGCTCGAGTTCGCGGATCAATGCAGCGGTCGCGGGCGTGCGGCGCGTCAATGCGGGGAACAGTACCTGGTCCTCCTTCGGATGATGCAGACGGTCAGGCACGTTCTCGATATAGCGCAGCATCGCATCGAACAATTCGAAATTGCGCTCGCCGCCGTCATTGCGCGTGCGCGCAATCCACGCCTGCATCGCGCCGAGCATGCGGGCAAGCGCGCGATGTTCGTCCTTGATCAGCGCGATCGCGCGTTCGGCGGTGGGCGATGGTGAAGTCGTCATCGGAAAACTCCGGAATCGTAAATGCAGACGCCAGCATGCCAATGTCGGCCGCGCCGTGGATTGATCCATGTCAAGCACCCCAAAGGCCACGCGCCACGACGGTAGTAGAATGGCCAAAACTTCCCTGGGAATGGCTATGAAGTGGCGTGCCGCAGCGGCAATACTGGCAGCGTTGGCTGGCGCGGGCGTTTGCACGGCGCAAAATTATCCGAACCGGCCGATCCGGTTTCTGGTGGGTTTTCCGCCCGGCGGGACATCCGACATTCTTGCGCGCAGCATCGGGCAGAAGCTGGCGGAAGCGGTCGGACAGCAGGTAGTGATCGAGAACCGTCCGGGTGCCGGTGGCAACATCGGCGCGGAAGCGGCGGCGAAAGCGCCACCCGATGGCTACACGATATTCATGAGCACGACATCGCAGGCGATCAGCGCGAGCCTGTACCGCAAACTCAACTACGATCTCGTCAGGGATTTCGCGCCCGTCATCCAGGCGGTCAATTACACCAACCTGCTGGTCGTGCATCCGTCGTTGCCGGTCGGGTCGGTGAAGGAACTCGTCGCGCTTGCCAGGGCGCGGCCCGGCGAACTCAATTACGGCACCGCGGGCAACGGCACGCCGCCGCACATGACCGGCGAGTTGTTCAACAGCTACACCGGCGTCAAGCTGCAGCACGTGCCGTACAAAGGCGGCGCGCCGGCGATTGCCGATCTGCTCGGCGGCCAGATCACCATCATGTTCGACAACGTGCCGCCGCTGCTGCCGCACGTGCAGGCGGGCAAGATGCGGCCGCTCGCGGTGACCAGCCTCAACCGCATCGCCGTGCTGCGCGAGGTGCCGACGCTCGACGAATCGGGGCTCAAGGGTTTCGATTCGGTGGCGTGGAACGGCGTGCTCGCGCCGGCGGGCACGCCCCGGGACATCATCCTGCGGCTGAATGCTGAAATCGTGCGCATATTGAGTTTGCCCGACGTGCGCGAACGCTTGTCTAGCCAGGGCGCGGATCCGGTCGGCGGCACGCCCGAGGAGTACGCGGCGCTGATCCGCAGCGAAATCCGGAAGTGGGCGAAAGTCGTCAAGGATTCCGGCGCGAAAGTCGATTGATGTCCGCATATCCCCCGCACCCAGGTTTCGCGCAATCGCAAGGAGTACGCATGCATTATCTGACTGTACTGGCCTCGTCAACTTTGATCGCGATGGCGGCCACCGCGACTGCATTTGCGCAGAACGCCGCCGGCAATTATCCCGACCGGCCGATCCGCATCATCGTGACCTTTCCGCCCGGCGGACCGACCGACATCATCGCGCGCACGGTGGGGCAGAAACTCGCCGAAAAATGGGGCCAGCCCGTGGTCGTCGACAATCGCGCGGGCGCCGGCGGCAACATCGGCACGGATCTCGCCGCCAAAGCAGCGCCCGACGGTTACACGTTGTTGCTGTCCAACTTCGGCCCGCTCGCGATCAGTCCTTTCGTCTATTCGAAACTCCCGTACGATCCGGTTAAAGATCTGGCGCCGATCACGCTCGCGGCGACGGCGTGGTTTTTCGTGGTGACGCATCCGGCGGTGCCGGTGACCTCCATCAAGGAACTCATCGCGCTGGCGAAAGCGAAGCCCGATCAAATTGCGTTTGCGTCCGCCGGCAATGCGAGCCCCAGCCACCTGGCCTCGGCGCTGTTTCAGTCGAACGCCGGTATCCGGTTGATTCACGTTCCGTACAAAGGCGGCGCGCCGTCGGTGGGCGCGGTGATCGCCGGCGAAGTGCAGATGGCGATCGAAAGCCCGCCGCCCATCGTGCCGCAGGTGAAGGCGGGCAAGCTGCGCGCGCTGGGAGCCGCGCGCGCGAACCGCTCGCCATTGCTGCCCGAGGTGCCGACGGTGAGCGAAGCGGGATTGCCCGGATTCGAAGTCGGCTCGTGGTACGGCTTTCACGCGCCGGCCGGAACGCCGAAACCGATCATCGACAAGCTGCATGCGGAAATGGTCAAGGCGATGAACACGCCGGAACTGCGCGAGAGATTCGCCAGCGTCGGCGCGGAAACCATCGCCAACACGCCGGCGCAATACGGCGCGTTTGTCGAATCCGAACTGAAGAAATGGGGCGCAGTCATCAAAGCGGCGGGCGTGAAAGCCGATTAAGTCCGCCATCGCAAGCCTGAAATGCCGAAGCAAAACTAACCGGAGGAAACCGAATTGTCCGACCGCACCGTACCGCAGTATCTGACCACGCTCGCGCAGTTTGCCGCCGATACGCAGCTTCACGACATCAGCGAGGCGGCGCGCACGCGTGCGCGCTGGGTGATCGCCGATTCCATTCCGGTGATCGCGGCCGGGATGCAAGAGCCGGAAATGCAGGCGTTCGTCGCGCGCCAGCTCGCCGAAGCGGGCGCGGGTGGCGCATGGGTGATAGGCACGGGCAAACGCACCAATGTCCTCGATGCGTCATTGCTGAACGGCACCGCGGGCACGTGGCTCGAACTCGACGAGGGCAATCTGTTCGCCAAAGGCCATCCGGGCATCCAGGTGGTGCCGGCGGCCGTTGCGCTCGCGCAGGCAAGCGGCTGCAGCGGCGCCGCGCTGGTCCGCGCGGTCGCGCTCGGCTACGAAGTGTCGGCGCGCATCACCCGCGCGGCGCAGATGCGGCTCGCCTTTCATCCGCACGGCACGTACGGCGTTATCGGCGCCGCGATCGCGGCGGCCGTGCTGAAAGGATTCAACGCCGCGCAAATGCTGGAGCTCATCAATTGCGCGTCGACCATGGGCATGGCGACCAGCCGCCAGACGCTGCTCGACGGCGCGACGGTGCGAAATATTTTTACCGGGCATTCGGGCTATATGGGGCTGACCGCCGCGCGGCTCGTCGAGTGCGGATTCACCGGCGAAATCGACAGCGTCGGCAACGTTTACGGCAAAGGCGTGTACTCCGAGCAATTCGACCGCGGGCTCGCGGTGGCGGGGCTCGGCGCCGACTGGCTGATCACGCAAAGCTATTTCAAGCTGCACCCGATCGGTCGCTACGGACACTCCGCGGTCGACGCGCTCGAGGATCTGCTCGCGAAAGTTCCGGGCGGCAAGCTGGACGTCGCGCAGATCGAGCGCATCGAGGTCAGGGCCTACATGCTGGCAGCCAGCCTCGCCGGGAAGAATATCGTGTCGAGTTTCGGCGCGCGGTTTTCGGTGCCGTTCGCGCTGGCGAGCATCCTTTATCACGGCCGCTCGGGATTGAAGAGTTTCGACGATGCCGCCGTCGCCAACCCGCAAGTGCAGGCGCTCGTGCAGCGGGTCGACTTGCAGGAGGACAAATCCTTTACCGCGCGCTTTCCCAAAGAGCAGCCGGTGACTGTTCGCATCGTGATGCACGGCGGCGCCGCGCACGAAGGGCAATGCGTCGTTACGAAGGGCGAAGCCGCGAAACCGCACACGCCGGCGGAATTGACCGGCAAGTTTTTCGAGCTCGGCGAGCCGGTGTGGGGCCAGGCGGTCACGCAAAAGCTTTACGACGGACTCATGAAGCTCGAGGACATCGCGGACTTTCGCGCGTTCGCGGATTCGTTCGCGCTCTGATTGCTGCCGGGACAGCACAATGAAAGTGCTCGTGACCGGCGGCGCGGGCTACGTCGGCATGAACGTCGTCGAAGCGCTGCTCGAACGCCAAGACCAGGTGGCATTGCTCGACGCGGGTGAGTTGCCGGCGGTGAATGCCGCGGCGCTGGCGCCGCATGGCGCGCAGGTCGAATTAATCAACGCGGACATTCGCGACGCGGCGGCGGTGGCGCGCGCCTTTTCGTCGCGGCAAATCGACCGCGTGATTCATTGCGCGGCAGTTACCGCGGGCGCCGAACGCGAGGCGCGCGAGCCGGCGGCTAGCATCGAAGTCAACCAGCTCGGCACGCTCAATCTGCTGACGGCTGCGCGCAACCACGGTGTGCGGCGTTTCGTCTATGCGAGTTCGGCGGCGGTATACGGCGAATCGCTGTACCGTTTGCAGCGGCTATACGAGGACAGTTCGCCGGTGTCGCCGCTGTCGCTCTATGGGATCACGAAGTTCGCGGCCGAGCGCATGTGCGTGCGGCTGCGCGAACTGTGGCAATTCGACGTTGTGTGCGCACGTTTGGGGACCCTCGTCGGTCCGTGGGAGCGCGCGACCGGCGCGCGCGATAATTTCGGCACGCATACCCAGCTCGCGCGCTGCGCGATGCGCGGCGTAACCGCGCTATTGCCCCGGCATGCGGTCCGGCGCGACTGGGTGTACAGCCGCGATGTGGCCGCCGGCCTCATCTTGCTGCTCGATGCGAAGGCAGCGCGGCACGCGGTATACAACCTGAGCGCCGGCGGCGACTGGGGAAATGTCGATGAATGGTGCGCGCGGCTAAAGGCCGCTTACCCGGGCTTCGGATATCGCACGGCCGCGAACGATGAAACGCCCAATATCGGTTATACCGACCGCGACCGTTGTGCGCTGGATATCGGCCGCATCGAAAGTGAGTTCGGCTTCAAGCCGCGTACGACTGCGGAGGGTTTTGATGACTATCTCGACTGGCTGCGGGGCATGCCCGAAGCACTGATTAAAGTGAACCGGTGATGTGGAATGTGCAATGGGGAATGGGGGATTTCATTCTTGACTCATTACCCATCACTCATCGCCCATTGCTCTAGTCAGCGAAAGCGGAACCAGCCGCCGGTGCCGCGCTCGACGCGCGAGATGAGATTCGCCAGCGCCGCGCCTTCCAGCAAGCGGATCGATTTCTGCTTGGCGAATTCACGGGCATTCGCAGTGATGTCGCCGGCGGCGACGTAGATGCATTCGGACGCGTCCTGCGCGTCTTTCGCTTCGAGCAGATCGCGCAACGGGCCCACGCCTGCCTGCGCGACTTTCCAGCGTTTGCAACTGACGATGGCAACGCGTCCCGCCTTGTCGAGCTTGAGATCGACCGCGCCCTTGAAAACCTCGCTCACCGCATAGCCGTCGCGGCGGAATGCTTCGCTGATCACCGCCGAGAAATTCTCCCACGGCATGCCGCGTATCCGCTCGAGCGTAGCGGCGGCATTGGTGGCGCCGGGCGCGCGCAACTGACGCCAGCCTGCGTAGCATGCGATGCCCAGAAACGGCAGCGCGGTCGCCGCCGCCACGAGCTCGGGCAGAAACAAGCGCGCGGTCGCGAACAGCGCCGCACCGACCGCGACGCTGATCCACCACGGCTGGCGCGACAACACGTCGAACAGCGAGTCCTTCTTGACCATATTAGAATGAGTGATCACCAAAACCAATCCCGGATTATATGAGCGACGAGCAGGCACCGCCATTAAAAGGTATCAAGGTGATCGAGTTGGGCACCCTGATTGCCGGCCCTTTTTGCAGCCGCATCCTCGGCGAATTCGGCGCCGAGGTGATCAAGATCGAGTCGCCCGGCGGCGGCGACCAGTTGCGCGAGTGGCGCAAGATGTACGAGGGCACGTCGCTGTGGTGGTACGTGCAGGCGCGCAACAAGAAATCCGTGACCGTCAACATGCGCGTGCCCGAAGGGCAGGAGATCGTGCGCAAGCTCGCCGCCGAAGCCGATATCGTCATCGAAAATTTCCGTCCCGGCGCGCTCGAGAAATGGAACCTCGGGTTCGACGAACTCGCCAAAATCAATCCGCGTCTCGTCATGGTGCGCCTGTCCGGCTACGGGCAGACGGGGCCGTATCGCGACCGCCCGGGCTTCGGCGTGATCGGCGAATCGATGGGCGGCATGCGTTACGTGACGGGCTATGCCGACCGCCCGCCGGTGCGGCTCGGCATTTCGATCGGCGATTCGATCGCGGCGCTCTACGGCGTGATCGGCGCGATGATGGCGCTGCATCACCGCAACGTGAACGGCGGGCGCGGCCAGGTCGTCGACGTCGCGCTGTACGAAGCGGTCTTCAGCATGATGGAAAGCCTGGTACCCGAGTTCGACGTGCTCGGTTTCATGCGCGAACGCGCGGGTAACGCGCTGCCGGGCATCGTGCCGTCGAATACTTACCCGACCCGCGATGGCAAGTTCGTGATCGTCGGCGCCAACAACGATGCGATATTCAAGCGCATGATGACGGCGATCGGGCGCGCCGACCTCGCCGGCGATGCGACGCTCGCGACGAACGCCGGCCGCGTGCCGCGCACCGCGGAACTCGACGGTGCGATTGCCGACTGGACCCGCCAGCACGATCTCGACTTCGTGCTGGCAGCGCTCGAAGCGGCGCAAGTGCCGTCGGGCAAAGTATTTGATGTCGCGGACATCATGAAGGACGCGCATTACGTAGCGCGCGGCATGCTTGAGCAACATACGCTGCCCGACGGCAAACCCGTCAAGCTGCCGGGTATCGTGCCGAAACTGTCGGCGACGCCGGGCGCTACTGAGTGGATTGGACCTAAGTTGGGT
>CAZEAX010000029.1:0-19905 GCA_964510405.1 uncultured Streptomyces sp.
AGAGGCCGACTTCTTCGGCAATCACGGTGCCGCCGGTCAGGATCGCGATATCTTCAAGCATGGCTTTGCGGCGATCGCCGAAGCCCGGCGCTTTCACGCCGCAGGTCTTGAGAATGCCGCGGATGTTGTTGACGACCAGGGTCGCCAGCGCTTCGCCGTCGATGTCTTCGGCGATGATCAGCAGCGGTTTGCCGGCTTTGGCCACTTGCTCGAGTACGGGCAGCAGGTCGCGGATGTTCGAAATCTTCTTGTCGTACAGCAGGACATAGGGATTTTCGAGCAGCGACATTTGCTTGTCGGCGTTGTTGATGAAGTACGGCGACAGATAACCGCGGTCGAACTGCATGCCTTCGACGACTTCGAGTTCATTCTGCAGACCCGAACCGTCTTCAACGGTGATCACGCCTTCTTTGCCGACTTTTTCCATCGCTTCGGCAATGATGTCGCCGATGTTGGAATCGGCGTTCGCCGAGATCGCGCCGACTTGCGCGATTTCCTTGCTGGTGGTGCAAGGCTTCGACAGCTTCTTTAGTTCGTCAACGACCGAGCTGACCGCTTTGTCGATACCGCGCTTCAAGTCCATCGGGTTCATGCCGGCGGCCACGAATTTCATGCCTTCCTGCACGATCGATTGCGCAAGCACGGTCGCGGTGGTGGTGCCGTCGCCGGCGATGTCGGAAGTTTTGCTGGCGACTTCCTTCACCATCTGCGCGCCCATGTTTTCGAATTTGTCCTTGAGTTCGATTTCCTTCGCGACTGACACGCCATCCTTGGTGATGGTGGGGGCGCCGAACGAACGCTCAAGCACGACGTTGCGGCCCTTGGGGCCGAGGGTCACTTTGACCGCGTCGGCCAGGACGTTGACACCCGCGACGATCTTGGCGCGGGCTGAATCATGAAATTTGACGTCTTTTGAAGCCATGTTGAGTTCTCCTGGTTTGCCTGGCTGTTTATTCGATGACGCCCATGATGTCTTCTTCGCGCATCACGAGCAGTTCTTCACCTTCGACCTTGACGGTCTGGCCGGAATATTTGCCGAACAGCACGCGGTCGCCGACTTTGAGATCAAGCGCACGCACTTTGCCGTCTTCGAGCACTTTGCCCTTGCCGATGGCTTTGACTTCGCCTTGATCCGGTTTTTCAGCTGCGGTGTCGGGAATAACGATGCCGGACGCGGTCTTGCGTTCTTCTTCCAGCCGCTTGACGATCAGGCGGTCATGTAAAGGACGAATCTTCATAAATGCTTCTCCTCTTTGCTAAAGCCGTGAATTAACTGCG
This sequence comes from uncultured Streptomyces sp., assembly GCA_964510405.1. Lineage (GTDB taxonomy): Bacteria > Pseudomonadota > Gammaproteobacteria > Burkholderiales > SG8-41 > PALSA-1004. Next base: position 1,279 of record CAZEAX010000029.1, read on the forward strand.
GGAAATTATTAGCACTCGAGTTGAGTGAGTGCTAATAATAAGGGTTTAGCAGAGGGTTTTCAAGGGTCCGCGCCGGAAAATGCGCGGGCCGCAGGCGGTGGCAACCGACCAGCGACTGAAAAAACGACTATGGTTCAGCCAGTTACGGTCGATAATGGTTGCTAGTGCGGCTGCACCATCGAATTAGTTGCCGGCACGCCGAAGCGATACACCGTCTTGCGGCGACCGTCACACGTCGGCGGTATCGGGCGCAATGGGCACGGTAGTCTGCGACGTCCGTCCTCGACCAGCGTCGCATCGTCTGCATATTCACCCCAGATGCCACCGCAGACAGGACGAAACAGCCACATCAAATAACCGCGCCGCGCGGCGACTTCCACCAACTCGTCCGCATCCGGCGCATCGGCCACTACCGCATTGTTGCCGTTGACGCCGAACGGAAACGAGCCGAAGGCCTGCAAACATTCGAGCGCTTCGCTCGAGTCGGCGCCCGGCCGCATGCAGCCCGGCCGTTCCGCACGTTGCACGTCCCATGCGCCAAGTTCCCATGCGGCATCCATTGCCGCGCGATCCACCGCGACGAGATCTCTCCAGCGCTCATTCAACTGCAACGCTGAACTGGGAACGGGCGTATAGGAAACCACTTCGGCTTCCTCGATTTCGGCCAGCTTTTCTTTGATGAATCCGTGCCAGTGCAGGGTCAGTATGATCGGTGTGTCGGGACACGGCACTGCGGCAAGCGTAATGGCAAACAACGGCAGGCCGGTCGAGGCGACCTGATCTTCGATGCGATCGAGTAACTCCATGGCGAGCTAACCTCCACAGGAATGCTACACTCACAACCGAGCAAGTTTGATGCCACCACTTATACACAACAACGTCCGCGCCGATACGCGCGTTGACGCATGGGCGTGAGCGGATGAAGTTAATAACGGCATCACCGGATGAGTCTTGAGTTTTGGCGCTACGGTCTCGTCGCAACGAAGATGCGTTCTCCTTTTCGCATTAATTACACGCCGCCTATTGTGCATGAGTTATATCGCTTGTAAATACGATCTGCGATGCTCCCGCGGCAATTTTTCGAGACGTGGTCGTTAGCACTCGCAATGATGCTTTGCTAACACGCAGCGCCGCTGCCGTGTGGCATCCCTGTACGCAGATGAAGCAACATGAATCGCTGCCACTCGTGCCGGTTGCGCATGGCAAAGGCGTGTGGCTGTACGATTTTGACGGCCGGCGCTATCTGGATGCAATCAGTTCGTGGTGGGTGAACCTGTTCGGGCATGCTAATCCATCCATCAATGCGGCCCTGGTCGCGCAGCTCGGCAAACTCGAACACGTAATGCTTGCCGGATTCACGCACGAGCCCGTAATTGAGTTGTCCGAGCAACTGAGTGCGTTGACAAACGGTAAGCTCGGCCATTGTTTTTACGCCAGCGATGGTGCATCCGCCGTGGAAATCGCACTGAAAATGAGCTTTCATTTCTGGCGCAATTGCGGACGCAAGCAGAAAACCGGTTTCGTCAGCCTTGCGAATGGTTATCACGGCGAAACCCTCGGCGCCCTGTCCGTCAGCGACGTTGCGTTGTTTAAAGATATCTATGCGCCGTTGCTGCGACATAGTGCGCAGGTAGCTAATCCCGACTGGCGGTTGGCCCAGAAAGGCGAGTCCCCGCGCAATTATGCCGAGCGTTGCGCATGCGAGCTGGAAGCTTATCTCGAGCGTCATCACGAACAGACGGCGGCATTTATTGTGGAGCCGCTGGTGCAGGGCGCAACCGGGATGGCGATGCACGACGCCCACTATTTGCGCCTCGCGCGCGCGGCTTGCGATCGGTTCGACGTCCATTTGATCGCCGATGAAATCATGATCGGCTGCGGCCGCAGCGGGACGTTTTTTGCGCACGCGCAGGCAGACATCGTGCCGGACTTTCTGTGCCTGTCCAAAGGCATCACCGGCGGTTATCTGCCGCTTTCCTTGGTCATGACGATCGACGATGTATATGCGGCGTTCTACGATGACAGCGTGACCCGCGGTTTTTTGCATTCACATTCGTACACGGGCAATGCGCTGGCGTGCCGGGCGGCGCTGGCCACACTGGAAATATTCAGGCGCGATGACGTTATTGAACGCAATCGCGCAAAAGCGGCGTATCTGACTGCGACGGCGCAACACATCGCCCGTCATCGTCGCGTCAAAAACTTCCGCACTACCGGCATGATCTGGGCGTTCGAAGTCGAGACGGCAGATCCCGTTTTCAGCCGAAGATTTTATGAAGCAGCGCTGGAACGAGAGCTCCTGCTGCGGCCAATCGGCAATACGGTTTACTTCATGCCGCCTTATGTAATCGATGAGGACGAAATAAACCTGCTGGTGGAACGCACGCTAGAAATAATCAATGTCTTGGCAGATTGACTTGTTGGCCCGCGCGTTGCTGGCTTTGTGCTGCTGCCTCAGCGTGCACGTAATTGCTGCCGATATCAGTTCGCGCCTGCCACCGCCGGTGGCCGAGGCGCTGGCGCAATCGGGGATACCCGAGAACAGCGTGGGAATTTTTGTACAAGACACTCAAGCGTCGCGGCCGACTGTTGCGGTCGGCGACGAGCGAGCGCTGAATCCGGCCTCCACCATCAAACTGCTCACGACCTTTGCGGCGCTCGATCAGCTTGGCCCTGCTTACCAATGGACCACCGAGGTTTACGCAGACGGCTCGCTACAAGGCGATGTGCTCAACGGCAATCTGATCCTCAAAGGCTATGGCGATCCGCGCCTGACCTTGGAGAATTTCTGGTTGATGTTGCGCAGCCTGCGAGCGCGCGGCGTGCGCGAGATTCGCGGCGACTTGCTGCTCGACCGCAGCTATTTCATGCGCGAGGACGCTAACCCTGCAGACTTCGATAACGAGCCGACGCGCCCTTACAACACCCCGCCCGACGCGTTGCTGGTCAATTTCAAAGCGCTGCGCCTGCAGTTCATGCCGGACGCAGAGAGACAAATACTCAGGATCGCTGCCGAGCCTGCGCTGTTACAAATCCAGATATTGAACAACGTCACGCTGGATAACGAACGCTGCGACGATTGGATCGGCCGGCTCAAGCTCACTGCGCTTGGCGATCGCGCCAGCGCGCGCCTGTTATTCAGCGGCAACTATTCCGTTGCGTGCGGCGAAAAAGAGCGCAACTACAGCGTGCTCGGCCACGCGGAATACGTTCATGGCCTATTTACTTTGTTATGGCGCGAACTCGGCGGTACGTTTGGCGGCAACGTGCGCGACGCCGTCACGCCGGCCGGCGCGCGGCTGTTGCTCGCATACCAAACGCAATCGCTCGCCGAGATTGCGCGCGACATCAACAAGTACAGCAACAACGTAATGGCGCGGCAGTTATATCTCACTCTCGGCGCGATTACTCTCGATGCGCCTGCGTCGTACGAAAAGAGCGCACGATTCATCAGGCAGTGGCTGGTTGCACGTCGCCTGGAGATGCCTGAACTGATGCTCGAAAACGGCTCGGGATTGTCGCGTGTTGAACGCATCAGCGCGAAAAGTCTCGGGCAACTGCTGCTCGCCGCGCAACGCAGTGCGGTGATGCCTGAGTTTGCCGCCTCGCTACCGGTGGTGGCCGTTGACGGCACCATGAAAAAACGATTATCAGGCGCCGACGTCGCCGGACAAGCGCATATCAAGACCGGCTCGTTAACCGGCGTACGCGCGATCGCCGGTTATGTGCTCGACGCCAAAGGTCGGACGATGGTGGTGGTCTGCATCATCAATCATGCCCGTACGCAGAGCGCCCCCGCTGTCCAGGATGCCCTCTTAAATTGGGTATATCGGCGCTAAACTGAAGTTCCTTTTATATAATTATTGTTTGATATTCAATAGATTATACAATATTGTTGTCAAAATACAACAGGTTTCGGCGTTTTATTGATTAAATAAAGGATCTTATGTCGACAAGTTAAAGTTTTTTCTTTAAGCTGGTCTCAACGCTCTAACACATAGAGGTTTTTGCAGAGGATCATTCCCGCGCATCAACCCAATGCAAACTAAGGACGAATGATCATGCTTAAGAAACTACTTCTGTCAGCAGTTGCCCTCACCGCCGCGTGTTCCACACTGCCCGCATTTGCTGCTGCCGCCGATTTCTATGGCGTGGTCAGCGTTGGGCGGTCCCAATTCAACGCTAACGCCGGTTCAGTAGACACCTACAATTTGAACAACGGATTTACCAGCTCGACGACCTCGCCCAGCACCAGCGCAAATGGCGGCAAACTCCAACTCGGCTATAACCTCGGTAAAACTTTCGCGCTCGAGGGCGGCTACACCTATCTCGGCAAAGTCAGTTTCGTCTCGAACACCAACGCGGGATTAATTGGCGGCAGCACGGAAGCCGGCTTGTTGAACCTCGATCTGGTCGGCAAGTTCCCGCTGAACGAGCAGTTCTCGATACTCGGCAGGTTGGGCGTCTATTATTGGAAAACCAAAAATGACATGCCAAACTCGACAACGCTCGGAACGACCGGCGTCAACGACAATGGTACCGACTTCAAATTTGGCGGCGGCGTGCAATACGACTTCAACCCGAAAATCGGCATGCGCGGCGAATTTGAACGCTTCAACGGGATTGGCAATTCGGCGACAACCGGCAACCCAAAAGTCAACCAGTTAACAGTTGGCGCAGTACTAAAGTTCTAACTAAAAAGCTGCGCCAAAATCTCATAGCCGGGTAGCTCCCGGCTATTTTTTTTCCAGACCAAGTTCATCCCAAAAATTATCGACGCGGCGACGCGTCGCTTCGTCCATGGCGATCGGCGCACCCCATTGGCGTCCGGTCTCGCTGGCCCATTTATTCGTCGCGTCGATTCCCATCTTGGAGCCGAGGCCGGCAACCGGACTGGCAAAATCCAGATAATCGATCGGCGTATTCTCGACAATCAGCGTATCGCGCTGCGGATCGACGCGCGTCGTCAGCGCCCAGATCACTTCCTTCCAGTCGCGCACGTTCACGTCATCGTCGGTCACGATAATGAATTTGGTGTACATGAACTGGCGCAGAAACGACCACACGCCGAACATCACGCGTTTAGCGTGACCGGCATACTGTTTTTTCATGCTCACCACCGCAAGCCGGTACGAGCACCCTTCGGGCGGCAGATAAAAATCCGTGATCTCGGGAAACTGTTTCTGCAGCAACGGCACGAAAACCTCGTTCAATGCCATGCCGAGCACCGCCGGCTCATCGGGCGGCTTGCCCGTGTACGTGCTGTGATATAGCGGATCGCGCCGCGATGTGATGCGCTCGATCGTAAATACCGGAAACCGCTCGCGCTCGTTGTAATAGCCGGTGTGGTCGCCGAACGGGCCCTCGAGAGCAGTTTCTCCCGGATATATAAATCCCTCGAGCACGATTTCTGCCCGCGCGGGCACATGGAGGTCATGCGTCAGGCATTTCACGATTTCGGTCCGGTCGCCGCGCAATAAGCCCGCAAATTGATATTCCGACAGACTGTCCGGCACCGGCGTCACGGCGCCCAACATAGTCGCGGGATCGGCGCCCAGCGCCACTGCGACGGGAAACGGTTCGCGCGGATGTGCGAGGCAGTGGTCGCGAAAATCAAGCGCGCCGCCGCGTGTGTTGAGCCACCGCATGATCACTTTATTTCTGGCGATGACCTGCTGGCGATAAATGCCGAGGTTCTGACGCCGCTTCTGCGGGCCGCGCGTAACGACGAGGCCCCACGTGATCAGCGGTGCGACATCTCCCGGCCAGCAAGTCTGGATCGGCAAACAACCGAGGTCCACGTCAACACCTTCATGCACCTCGTCCTGGCATGGTGCACTGGACACCACGGCCGGCAGCATGCTGAACACTTGTTTCAAGAGCGGCAACTTGTCCCATAGATCGCGCCAACCGCGCGGCGGCTCGGGCTCTTTCAACATTGCAAGCAGCCGGCCAATTTCACGCAGCGCTGCGACATCGCTTTTTCCCATGCCCAGAGCGACTCGCAGCGGCGTACCGAATAAATTGGCCAGCACGGGTATCCGGAACCCAGCCGGCCGCTCAAACAAGAGGGCCGGCCCGCCCGTCTTAAGCACGCGGTCGCAGATTTCAGTCATTTCTAGACGCGGAGCGACTTCGATGCCGATGCGCTTGAGTTCGCCGCGTTGCTCGAGTTGGGCGATGAAATCCCTGAGGTCGCGATATCTCATCGGCATTTCAGCGCGCAATAGTTGCAGCAGGAAAGAGCGGAATGCGCCACCAGAACTCCGCAATAATGCCCGCCCAAACTGCGGCACCGACAAAATTATTGAGCATGAACGCGCTGAAGCAGCCTTCGCGCCGGCGCTCGCGTATCAGCAAGTACTGATAAGCGGCAACGCAAGCAGCGACGACCAGGCCGGAAAAATAACCCACGCCGCATTGCGCCTTGACGCCCACGTACACCATGCACATCAGGAACAACGCTTGGCAAATCATGACGCCCGCCACGTCGAACCGTCCGAACAGAATGGCCGAGGAGTTGAGTCCGAGCTTGAGGTCATCGTCGCGGTCGACCATTGCATATTCGGTGTCGTAGGCAATCGCCCAAAATACGTTGGCGAGCACCAGCACCCAGGCGAGCGGAACGATGTGGTTCTGGTGCGCGGCAAACGCCATCGGAATGCCGAAGCCAAACGCAACGCCGAGCCACGCCTGCGGCATCCAGAAAAAGCGCTTGAGAAACGGGTAAATCACCGCGAGCGCGAGAGCAACTCCGGACAGTTTGATGGTCAGCCAGTTGAGTTGCAGTACCAGCAGAAAGGCCAGTAACGCCAGGATTCCGGCGACGAGCAGCGCTTCGAGGGGCGATATTAATTGCGCCGCCAGCGGACGGCCTTTCGTGCGCTCGACGTGACGGTCAAACTCACGGTCGGCAAAATCGTTGACGATGCAGCCTGCCGACCGCATGAGCGCCACGCCCAGCACGAAAATCGCCGTGACCCAGGGGTTGGGCGAGCCGACCGACGACAGCCACAGCCCCCACAACGTCGGCCACAACAGCAATAGAATTCCGATCGGCTTGTCGAGCCGCATCAGCTTCTCGTAAATGTCGAGCCGTTCTTTGAGAGTCATGGCGCCAGCGCAAGAATAGCGGGAAGAAACACTTCCGTCACGAGCAGAGGCGCGCCGCACAGAATAAACAGCGAACGCCGTGCCCACAACGCTGCCGGCTGCGCGCCAAGCAAACGACAGGCACGCTCATGGAGCACATGCCGCCCGTTCAGTTGCCGAAAACGCAGCGGGCGGCGCTGGATGCGCGGATCGGCGAATAACGCCGCACCGAGCGGTCGCGCACCCATTCCGGATAACATTTGCCACGGCCCCTTCAAAGCGCGCGGCGCCACGACCGAATGTGCAAAGACCAGCGGTTGCGGTCCGCAATTGAGGCTCACCTCGCGCTCCAGACATTGTGCACTCGCGTGCAGGCCGATGGCCGCGCGTTCATCAGAACGCGCCGGCGCAATGCGCTGCGATAATACGTCGAGCCGGAAATTTTCGCAGCGCTCTTGTATGCGCCGGGTGAGCGAACCGCGGTCGAGCAGCCACCGACGCAGACGGGCGTCACCGCAGGCGGGAAGCGGGTGCCAAAATGGACTGTCAATTTTCATGCGGTATCGGTGTGGTTGCGGTTATTATCGCTTACTTCGTGGCGTTTCCTTTTGTCATACCGCGCGGCGGGCGCATTAGACACGCAAGTAATGCTGCCTGCCGCCCAGCCAGCGCTGCAGATGCCGTTCGACAACTGCAGGCTGATCGCGCAGCAAATCGTGCGCGGCGGTCCGCGCCTTCTCCAGCAAATCGATATCCGCCTCGAGATCGGCAAACCGCAGCATCGGCACGCCGCTTTGACGCGCGCCCAGCAACTCGCCGGGTCCGCGCACGCGCAAATCATGGCGCGCGATTTCGAAGCCGTCGTTGCATTCGTAGATGATTTTGAGGCGTTCGCGCGCCAACTGCGACAATGGCTGCTGGTAAAGCAGGATGCAGGTACTGGCTGCAGCGCCCCGGCCAACCCGGCCGCGAAGTTGATGCAATTGCGCAAGCCCCATGCGCTCGGCATGCTCGATAACCATCAGCGTTGCGTTCGCCACATCGACGCCGACTTCAATAACGGTCGTCGCGACCAGCAGCTGGATGGCGCCGTTTTTGAATGCCTGCATCACCGCCAGTTTTTCCGCCGTCGCCAGACGCCCGTGGACCAGGCCGACTTTGAGTTCGGGAAAAGTCGCCGAGAGTCGAGCGTGGGTATCGAGCGCGGTTTGCAGTTGCAATACCTCTGACTCTTCGATCAGCGGACATACCCAGTAGGCCTGGCTGCCTGCAACGCACGCGTCGCGTATGCGCTGTATCACTTCGTCGCGCCGCTTATCCGCAACCAGGCGAGTTGCAATCGGCGAACGGCCCGGCGGTAACTCGTCGATGACCGAAACGTCGAGATCGGCGTAGTAACTCATGGCCAGCGTGCGCGGGATCGGTGTCGCACTCATCATCAACTGGTGGGGTTGCGCCGCGGCTTCTGGCGCGGCCCCCTTCAGGCGCAAGGCGAGCCGCTGGCGCACGCCGAATCGATGCTGCTCGTCGACGATCGCGAGTCCAAGCCGGCTGAATTCGACCGCGTCCTGAAACAGCGCGTGGGTGCCGATCGCGATTTGGGCCGCGCCCGACGCTATGTCATCGAGGCTCGCCCGTTTCTCCTTGCGCGGAAGATTGCCCGAGAGCCACGTGACTTTGATACCCAGATCGCCGAGCCATGCGAAAAACTTGGCGTAATGCTGCTCACCGAGAATCTCGGTCGGCGCCATGACCGCAACCTGATAATCATTTTCGATCGCCTGCAGCGAAGCCAGCGCGGCGACCACGGTTTTCCCGCTGCCGACGTCGCCTTGCAACAACCGCTGCATCGGGTGCGTCTGCGCGAGATCGCGCTCGATGTCCTCTGCGGCCCTGATCTGGGCGCGCGTCAGTTTAAACGGCAATCTTTTTAGCAGTTCGCGCGTCGTCTTATGACGCGCAGGCAACGCCGGTGCACCGACGGCTTTGCGCCGATCGTAGTGGATGCGCATCGACAATTGTTGCGCGAGCAATTCATCGAACTTGACGCGCCGCCACGCCGGATGCGAACGATTCTGCAGCGCCGCTTGTTCGGCTGCGGGCGGTGGATGGTGAAGAAAGCTGACGCTCTCACGAAACCCCGGCAGCCCGAGTTCCGCGAGCAATCCCGGCGGCAAGGTGTCATCAAGGTCGCTCGCATTCAGCGCATCGCGCGTGAGGCGTTGCAAGCTCGCCTGGTTCAGGCCGGCGGTGGCCGGGTAAACGGGTGTCAGCGTTTTCGATACCGGCGTGTCTTCGCGCACCACCCGATACCGCGGGTGAACCATTTCGGCGCCGAAAAATCCCTGCCGGATCTCGCCAAACAGACGCACGCGCGTGCCGGGTGCGAGTTGCTTGACCTGGCTCGTGTAGAAATTGAGAAACCGCATCACCAACACGCCCGACGCGTCTTCGACCGTGCAGACCAACTGGCGTTTGGGCCTGAACTTGATCGCGTTGTCGGTGACCACGCCCTCGACCAGCACAGGCGCCCCCTCCGGGGCATCGCTGATCAGGTACAGCCGCGTTTCGTCGTCGTAGCGCATCGGCAGATGCAGCACGAGATCGAACTCGCGATGAATGCCGAGTTTGCCGAGTACGGCGAGCGTGGTCTTGCCGTGTCTCGCGAGCGACGCGTGCGGCGCAACGGGCGGCGCAGATCCGCGGCGTTTGGGTTTAGCGCGCGTCGCCGCCTTGCGCTTCACGCCGCCGGCCTCACGCGAGATTCAGGATCGCATCGACCTCGACCAGCGCGCCGCGCGGCAGCCCGGCAACGCCGATCGCCGCACGCGCCGGGTAAGGCTGGGTGAAATACGTCGACATGATTTCGTTGACGCGCGCAAAGTGCGAGAGATCGGTCAAATAGACGGTGACCTTCACCGCGTGATCGAGGCGTGCGCCCGCTTCCGCCGCCACGGCCTGCAGATTCTGGAACACCCGATGAATTTGCGCATCGATACCGTCGACGAGCTGCATGGACGCAGGATCGAGTCCGATCTGCCCCGACAAATAGATGCTGTCGCCGCAACGTATCGCCTGCGAGTAAGTACCGATCGCCTGCGGCGCCGCCGCCGTGTGTATCGCCTGTTTCATCGTGCCTCCGTTTGGTTCCCGACTCGGAACTGCGCTATCATGAAGCCTGCACGGTCGGATTTCAATCGCGCTGGGCCCCTTCCCCCTCATCCATTTACCGTGAATTCCGCCGCACGCGTCGTCAGGCGTTCCGGACGCGCCGCTTAATCGCCCACGCATGTCAGCATCTAAAACCCTGCGGCGGCTGATCACCGGCGCGCCCCTCGATCCGCTCGACCCGGCGACGCGCCAGCATGTCGCGCTGATCGCGTTTTTCGCGTGGGTGGGATTGGGCGCCGACGGCCTGTCATCGTCGTGCTACGGCCCCGAGGAAGCCTATCTCGCGCTGGGCGGGCACACGCATTTCGGTCTTTATCTCGCGGCGGCAATTGCGATCACCGTCTTCATCATTTCTCTCGCCTACAACCAGGTCATCGAGCTCTTCCCGAACGGCGGCGGCGGCTACAAGGTCGCAACCAATCTGCTCGGCCCGCACGCGGGGCTTGTTTCGGGCGCCGCACTCATCGTCGACTACGTGCTGACGATCGCGATCTCGATTGCGAGCGGCGCCGACGCGTTATTCAGCCTGCTGCCGCTCGGCGTACACAACTTCAAGATCGGGTTCGAATTTGCCGCCATCCTCATTTTGGTCGGACTCAATCTGCGGGGCATGAAAGAAGCGATCAAATTTCTGTTGCCGATTTTCATCGGTTTTGTGGTCGTGCACGTGTTCCTTATCTGCTACGGGGTCTACGCCCACGCGGAGCGGTTGCCGGGGCTCGTACCCGACACGCTTAACGAAACCGCCGGTCTCGCTCACGAAACCGGCTGGATTTTCGTGGTATCGACGATATTGCTCGCTTACTCGCAGGGCGGCGGCACCTACACCGGACTTGAGGCAGTCTCGAACAACGTCAATACGCTGGCCGAGCCGCGTATCGCGACCGGCAAATGGACGATGTTCTACATGGCGACCTCGCTCGCCTTCACCGCCGGCGGCATCATGCTGCTCTACCTGCTGTGTAACGTCACGCAAAGTCCCGGCCAAACCCTCAATGCGGTGGTGTTCAAATCGATCATCGACCACTTCGACCTTGGCGGCAAAGTCATCAACGATGGCGCGTTGGTCGGCGTGCTCATCCTCGAAGGCGGGCTTTTGTTTGTCGCCGCCAATACCGGATTTCTGGGCGGTCCCGCCGTGTTGTCCAACATGGCGGCCGATTCGTGGGTACCGCGCCAGTTCCGCCAACTGTCGAGCCGGCTCGTCACCCAAAATGGCGTCGTGCTGATGGGCGGTGCGGCGCTCGCGGTATTGTTATGGAGCAATGGCAGTGTCGCCTTGCTGGTGGTGCTTTACAGTATCAACGTGTTTCTGACATTTTCAATTTCGCTATTCGGACTCTGCGTCTACTGGATAAGGAACCGCCGCACGGCGCGCAACTGGGTATGGCGCACGGCGCTTTCAGCGACCGGTCTCTTCGTGACCAGCGGCATCCTGGTGATACTGGTTTGGGAAAAATTCGGCACCGGCGGCTGGGTGACGATACTGATCACCGGACTTGTAATCGCCGTGTGCCTGGCCATACGCTGGCATTACGACGAAACACGCGAACAATTGCGCCAGATCGACCGGCTTTTTTCCGGCCAGCCCGTGCTGCAGGACGCGGCCAATCCGCCCGCGCTTGATCCGCAGAAACCGACCGCGGTGTTTTTTGTCGGCAAGAATCGCGGCGTCAGCATGCACGCGCTATTGTGGGTGCAGCGGCTCTTTCCCGAGCATTTCAAAAATTTTATTTTCCTGAGCGTCGGCGAAGTCGACGCCCAAAGCTACGACGGCCAGGGCGCGCTGCGCACGCTGCGCTATGAGATTGAAAACTCGCTGCGTTATTACGTCAATTTCTGCCACAGCCATGGCGTCGCCGCCAAGTCTTACCTGGCGTTCGGCACCGATCCGGTAGAAGAGCTGATCAAGTTAACCGACCAGAGCTATAAGGAATTCCCCAACAGCGTGTGTTTCGCCAGCAAACTGATATTCGCCAGCGAGTCGTTTTTCACTCGCTGGCTGCACAATCAAACCGCGCTCGCCATCCAGCAGCGCCTGCATATCATGGGGCAACAGATGGTTATTCTGCCGATGAAAGTCGCGTAAATCCGGACCGCGTAGCGGCCGGTTTACGTGCGCGAGTTGGAGCGGACAGCGCTTCGTCGTTGCCGCTCAATTTGCGCCAATGAGTCAGGCCGGGAGTTTGAGCACGTACTTGGCGAGGATGTTGCGCTGAATTTCGCTCGAGCCGCCATATATCGTACCCGGCCGCGCGTAATAAAACGGGCTCAGCACGTCGACCTCGACGCCGTCCATCGCGTGTGCGCCGGGCATGGCGCCGTATTCCTGCGCCGTATCGAGCAGGAGGTCGGTCAATCGCTGCCAGGATTCCATCGCCCAGACTTTCAACATCGACACTTCCTGGCCAAGTTCTTCGCCGCGCTTCACGACTTCGACGTAGCGCGCGTAAAGCGAACCGAGATCCGCGAGATCGAGCTCGAGCGCGGTGAATTTATCGACGAACCCGGGATCGTCGAACAAGCCTTTCGCACGCGCGAGTTCCTCGAGCTTCTTCAGCGCGTATTGCGGGCGGCGCGGGCTGCCGATGTTGATGCGCTCGAACGAGAGCAGCGCTTTGGCGACGGTCCATCCCTTGTTAAGGCCGCCGACGAGATTCGCCTGCGGCACCCGCACGTTCTCGAAGAACACTTCGCAGAATTCCTCGTGGCCCGCGATATTGCGGATCGGCCGTATGGTGATGCCGGGCGAGGCCGCATCGACCAGCAGAAAGCTGATGCCTTCCTGCTTCTTGCCTTCCTTGCTCGTGCGTACGAGCAGGTAGATGTGCGTCGAATCGTGCGCAAGCGTCGTCCAGATCTTCTGGCCATTGACGATGAAATCGTCACCGTCGGGCACTGCGGAAGTCGTAAGGCTCGCCAGGTCTGAGCCGGCGTTAGGCTCCGAATAGCCCTGGCCCCAGATGTGCTCGCCCGAGAGAATTTTCGGCAGGTAGTATTTTTTCTGTTCGGCGGTGCCGTATTTCATGATGATGGGACCGACCTGCACGATGCCATGGTCGGGTACGCGCGAAACACCATGGCGCTCCTGCTCTTCCAGCAAGATGATCATTTTGCCCGCATCGAGTCCCATGCCGCCGTACTCGCGCGGCCAGTTGGGCGCGATCCAACCGTGTTGCGACAAGATGTCATACCACGGCCTCATCTCGGCCAGCCGGGCCCGTCGCAGCACGAAGCGCAGATGCGTCGGATAGTGCTGCGTCAAAAATTCGCGCACCCTGGCGCGGAAATCGTCGTCGGTCAGCGTGCCGAAATCGGGCGCCGTCATGCAGTTGCGCCTTCTTGGCCCGCAGCAGAAAGTTCGGCATAGCGCCGGCGATGCTGCGCGGCGTTGCCCAGCCACGCCGACAACGTCATCGCGCGCTTGAGGTACAGCCCCGCGTCGTATTCGTCGGTAAAACCGATCGCGCCGTGGATCTGGATCGCTTCGCGCGTAATGCGCAAGCCCGCTTCCGAGCAACGCGCCTTGACGCGGCTGGCCATTGCACTGCGCCGCGCGCCGGACGCCCCGGCATCAAATAATGCGACCGCATCGTCGAGCACCGCCGACGACAACTCGCGCTGGATGTGCAGATCGACCGCGCGGTGCGCGAGTGCCTGGAAACTGCCGATGGGCTTGCCGAACTGCACGCGCGTTTTCATGTATTCGATGCTCATGTCGAGCGCGCGGCCCATGACCCCGGACATTTCAGCGCTCGCCATCACCAGCGTGGTGTCGAGTGCCGCCTGCAGAGCCGCTGCCGCGCACACGGGCGACGCGAGCAGATGGCTCTTCGGCACGACGACGTCGTTCAAGCGCAGCATGCCTGTCGTGCGTCCATCGGCGAGCGGCTGCAAGTCGAGCGCGACCCCGCCCGCGCTCGCCGGCACCCAGTACAGCGCGAGACCTTCGGGCGCTTGGGCGGAGACAACGAAACCATCGGCACCGGCGGCACCGGCGACAAAGTTCTTGCTGCCATTGAGCTTGATTGCCGCTTCAAATGGTTCGGCGCGCACGGCAACGGCGGCGGCGGCGAGAACCCCGGCGCGCTCCTGCCAGGCGAGCGCGGGTATCAACGCACCGGCCACGAGGGACTCGAGCAATTCGCGCTTGAGCGTTTCGTTATCGCTGCGTGCAATGGCGCCGCCTGCGAGCACCGCCGCTGCAGTGAGCGGCTCGGGCGTCAACGCACCGGCCGTGCCGGTGGCCACTATCGCCATTTCCGCGCACCCCAAGCCGAGCCCGCCGTATTGCTCAGGCACCAGTATTCCCAACCAACCGAACTCGGCCATCTGTTGCCAGACCGCACGCTCGAATCCGGGCTGCGTATCGCGCAAGCGGCGCACGCGCCTGATGTCCGTGCCGCGCTTGGCGAAGTCCGCGACGCTATCGCGCAGCATGCGTGCGTGATCGGTACCCGGTGCTGAAGCTTGCGTGTCGGCAGCCAAGTCGTTACTCCGCGGGCGTGGTGGTCTTTACACGTTGGCCCGCGCCACAAGTGTCAGGCCTTGCTGCGCGCGGACGGTGAACAGGGTGGTGGAGAAGAGGAGGATCGAACTCCCGACCTCCGCATTGCGAACGCGGCGCTCTCCCAGCTGAGCTACTTCCCCAAGATAAGCTGTTATTTTAGCAGGAAATGATATCGGCAGGAAAGCCGGCGCGGCCGGCCTTTTGTGGAATGCGCGCTATAATCCGTTTTTTTTCAACGGGACACGCCACCATGCCGACCGCCGCCACTCCCCAGATCACGCCGCCGTACGGTTTTCAGGAAGTCGTTGCGCTGACCAAAACGCATCGTGTGCTGCTGCCCAAAGGCCCGACGGTGCCGGTCGTATTCCGCACCATGAACCCGATCCCGGTGAGCTACACCGAATTCCCGATTGCGAGCCGCGACTATCCGCTGGTTTTCATCAGCAGCGACGAAGGCAAAACATACGCGCCCATGCTGGTGCTGGGACTGGCCGGCCAGCAAAACCTGTTTGTGATGTGGGACGACACTTGGGACCGCCGCGCTTATCTGCCCGCCTATGTGCGGCGCTTTCCGTTCTGCATGACGCGCGTGATGGTCGACGGCAAGGAAGCGCCGGAGCGCGTCGCGTGCGTGGAAAAAATCGCGATCAACGACAAAGGCGAAAAGCTATTCGACGACAAAGGCGCGGCGCTGCCGGAATGGCAGCAGCGCGAAAAGCTGTTGTTCGAGTTCGAGGCCGATTTGGGACGCACCGAGGAGATGTGCAAACTGCTGGCCCAGCACCAATTACTCGAGCCGTTCACGATGCAGGCAACGCCCAACGAGGGCGAGCCCCTGCAATTGACCGGCATGTATCGCGTTTCTGAAGAAAAGGTGGCGCAGCTCGATAGCGCGGTGATGAAGGAACTCGCGTTAAAAGGCGTGCTCGGCCGCATCTACGCGCACCTGATGTCACTCGACAATTTCCGCCGGCTGCTCGACCGCCGTGCCGCACTTGCCAATCGCGCGTCGCAAAGCAAACCGGGCGGGAAAAAATCCACCTAGGTCCGGCGGTACGACCACGCGAAAAGCAGCAGTCCCGCCACCACCATCGGCAAAGACAGCCACTGGCCCATCGACAGGCCCAAAGCGAGCAGCCCGAGAAAGCTGTCCGGTTCGCGCGTGAATTCCACGGCGAAGCGAAATAATCCATATCCAATCAGAAAGCACGCGGATACGGCGCCGCGCGGCCGCGGCTTGGCGGCAAACCACCACAACACGACGAACAATACGACGCCTTCGAGCGCAAATTCGTAGAGTTGCGACGGATGGCGCGGCACGCGGTCGACATTGGGAAACACCATCGCCCACGGTCCGGCGGTCGCGCGCCCCCATAATTCGGCGTTGATGAAATTGCCCAGCCGCCCGGCGCCAAGACCCAACGGCACCAGCGGCGCGATGAAGTCGGTGATCGCCAGCCAGTCAAGGCGCCGCGACTTTGCGTACCACCACATCGCGATGATCACGCCGAGAAAACCGCCGTGAAACGACATCCCGCCTTCCCACACGTAAAAGATTTTCCACGGCTCGGCGAGGTAGTCGCCGAATTTGTAGAACAACACGTACCCCAGGCGCCCGCCGAGAATGACACCGAGAATGCCGTAGAACAAAAGGTCGTCGAAATGCTGCGCGGTCATGTCCGTGTGGGGACGCGTCTTGATCGCGTAACGCCCGACCATCCAGAGCAGGGCGAAGCCCACCAGATACATCAAACCGTACCAGCGTATCGCCAGCGGGCCGAAGAGTTTGATGGCGATCGGATCGAACTGCGGGTGAACCAGCATCAAGGGGTCAAAAGAGGTTTGGGTTAAAATCGGCCATTATACGTAACGCACTCCTGGGACATGCCATGACACTCAATAAACGCAGCCGTCTTATAACACAGGGCGACGCGCGCTCGCCCAATCGCGCGATGCTGCGCGCGGTCGGTTTTGGCGACACGGATTTCGACAAACCGATCGTCGGCGTCGCCAACGGCCATTCCAACATGAATCCGTGCAACGCCGGCATCCAGCCGCTGGTCGACCGCGCGATGGCGGCGTTGCGCGAAATCGGCGCCATGCCCCAGGTTTTTGGCGTACCAACCATCACCGACGGTATCGGCATGGGCACCGAGGCGATGAAGTATTCGCTGGTCTCGCGCGAGGTGATCGCCGACGCGATCGAGACATCGGTCAACGGGCAGGCGATGGACGGCGTGCTGGTCTGCGGCGGTTGCGACAAGAACATGCCCGGCGGAATGATTGCAATGGCGCGCATGAACGTGCCCGGCATCTACGTCTACGCCGGCACCATCAAGCCCGGCAAGTGGAAAGGCCAGGACCTGACCGTCGTGAGCGTGTTCGAGGCGGTCGGCGCGTTCAGCGCGGGCAAGATGGCGCGTGAAGACTTCATCGGCATCGAGAAAAACGCGTGTCCCTCGGTGGGCGCATGCGGCGGCATGTTCACCGCCAACACGATGTCGTCGTCGTTTGAAGCGCTCGGCATGAGCCTGCTCGGTTCTTCGCAAATGGCCTCGCCCGATGCCGAGAAGGCCGATTCGGCCGCGGCCTCCGCTGCCGCGCTCGTCAACGCGATCAAGCTCAACCTCAGGCCGCGCGACATCATCACGCGCAAGTCGATCGAGAACGCCGCCTGTTTGATCATGGCCACCGGCGGCTCGACCAACGCGGTGCTGCACTATCTGGCGATCGCGCACGCGGCCCAGGTCAAGTGGACCATCGACGATTTCGAGCGCGTGCGGCGGCGCGTGCCGGTGCTCTGCGATTTGAAGCCCTCCGGACGTTATGTCGCCACCGATTTTCACCGCGCCGGCGGCGTGCCCCAGGTCTTGAAGATGCTGCTCGCGCACGGACTGTTACACGGCGACTGCATGACGATTACCGGCAAAACGATGGCCGCCGAACTCGCCGCAATCCCGGCCGAACCCCGCGCCGATCAGGACGTCATCCGGCCGTGGGACAAGCCGCTCTATGCGCACGGGCATCTCGCGATCCTCAAAGGCAATCTCGCACCCGAAGGCTGTGTCGCTAAAATTACCGGGTTGAAGTCGCCCAAAATTACCGGCCCGGCCCGCGTATTCGATTCGGAACCCAAGGCGATGGACGCGATACTCGCCAAAAAAAATCAAGGCGGGCGACGTGATCGTGATTCGCTACGAAGGTCCCAAGGGCGGTCCCGGCATGCAGGAAATGCTGGCCCCCACTTCGGCGCTGATCGGTCAGGGCCTGGGTGAATCGGTGGGCTTGATTACCGACGGACGATTCTCCGGCGGCACCTGGGGCATGGTGGTCGGACACGTCGCGCCCGAAGCATTCGAGGGCGGACCGATCGCGCTCGTCAAGGAAGGCGACTCGATCACGATCGACGCGCACAAGCGCCTGATCCAGCTCAACGTCACCGCCAAAGAACTCGCGCAACGCAAGAAAAAATGGCGGCAGCCCAAGCCGCGATACACGCGTGGGCTGCTCGCCAAATATGTAAAGCTCGTATCCACCGCAAGCAAGGGCGCGGTGACCGACTGACGCCGATGAACCCCGGCGGCGGCGAAATCGACGCGTGGATGAAAATCGCCGCACGCCGCACGAAAATGCTCGCGAACCAGGCATCGCATTGGTAAATTCTTTACTCGCCCTACCCGAAAACCCGTCATGCCTTCCTTGATAACCGCGTCGTGGGCTGCATGGGGTGCCGCCAATCTGCCCGCCTCCGACAAGTTTGCGGCGGACGATCTCGCCGGCGCCATCGTCAAGCTCGGCATCCGGGTACCGGCGACGGCGCGCACCGCCGACACGCTGGGCACCGAGCGCGAAGG